>CAZTIJ010000060.1:0-10791 GCA_964613365.1 uncultured Clostridiaceae bacterium
CGGGTTATCAGGAGGAAATCTCCAATAGGGTCAGTGCAAAATTTTATTTCTCTGCCAGGATCCTGGACCTGGATTACTACCGTATCATTGAAGATGCCTTAAAAGACTAAAACTCTCTTGGTATTCAAGGGGGGGTTAGGGTAAGTATGGAAAGAGAATAAAAAAGAAAGGAGTTTGGTTATGGAAAAAGAATTCAAGGCCCTACGAGTCATTGAAAAAGAAGACGGGTATATCCGAAGAATTGAAAAACGAAGGATTTCCGATTTGCCGGAAGGGGATACCCTTGTAAAGGTACAGTACTCCTCCCTGAATTATAAGGACGCGCTATCCAGTGTGGGGAACAAAGGGGTAACAAGAAGTTATCCCCATACACCGGGGATTGATGCCGCGGGAATCATTATGGAAAGCGAAAATCCTGAGTTTTCCCAAGGGGAAGAGGTGATCCTTACAGGTTATGATCTGGGAATGAATACCGACGGCGGTTTTGGTCAATACATCCGGGTACCTTCCCAGTGGATCGTCAAAAAGCCCCGGGGACTGGACCTAAAGGAAAGCATGGTCTATGGAACCGCCGGATTTACCGCCGCCCTTTCAGTATATAAGCTGACAAAGGACGTGGATAAAAACGCCGGAGAAGTACTGGTAACGGGGGGAACCGGTAGCGTTGCAAACATCGCATCGAAAATCCTGGTGAAACTGGGATATCAGGTTGTGGTGGCCACGGGAAAAGCCGACACCGAAACACAGGAGCTCTTAAGTCTCGGTGTGAAATCCGTGATCCCCAGGGAGGAAATCCAGGATGAAAAGAACAAGGCGATGCTGAAATCCCGATGGGCCGGAGTTATTGACACCGTAGGGGGAAACACCCTGGCAGACGTGATAAAAAGCATAGGCTATGACGGTGCGGTGACCACCTGCGGAAACGTAGGAGGAGATAAGTTTGAAAGCTCGGTGTATCCCTTTATTCTACGGGGGGTTACCCTATACGGCATCGATTCCGTACAGTGCCCCAAGGAACTTCGTCTGAAAATCTGGGAGAAATTAGCCGGGGACTGGAAGGCGGATAATCTTTCCGCTATGGTGGAAGTGGTAAATCTAGAGGAAATAGAAGAAAAGATGGATGCCATGCTGGCGGGGAAAAAGGTTGGCAGGATTATTTTAGAGCATCAAGAATAAGTCCTTAAAAGAGCAATAAGCAGACAGTAAAAGCCATGCCCATAATTCCGGGCATGGCTTTTTTAAAAAAACAGGTTGGACTTTTCAGGAGTTAAAAGGGAAGGATACCCGGAGGATAATCTACTAAGAGATTTTTTCCGGTTCCGCATACTCCTCACCGAAGGTTTCCACCCTCAGGGTTTTGATTCGCTGGTCCTCTAAGGGACGGTCCATCATATTGGTTTTTACTTTTACGATGTCCTCCGCATGTTCAAAGCCTTCGGTGATTTTCCCAAAGCCCGCATATTCTCCGTCGAGATGGGGAGACCGTGCCACCATGATAAAAAACTGGGAGCCGGCGGAATCGGGATCCTGGGCCCGGGCCATGGAAAGAACCCCGGCTTCGTGCTTCAGATCATTTTCGAAACCGTTGGCACGGAACTCTCCTTTGATGGAGTAGCCGGGACCGCCCATGCCGGATCCTTCGGGATCGCCTCCCTGGATCATAAAACCGGGAATCACCCGGTGAAAGATCAGGCCGTCATAAAAATTTTTTTCAATCAAGGAAATAAAGTTTCGCACCGTATTCGGCGCCACTTCGGGATAAAGCTCGGCTTTCATGGTGTTGCCGTTTTCTAAGGTAAAGGTAACCACTGGGTTTTTCATTTGCACTCATCCTCTTTCCATATTGGATTTTAATCGATAAACCAGTTTCTTTTATTATAGTAACCATGTCTTAGTTTTACAAGTATTTTACAGAGGAAAGCAGGGAAATATATTTGTGACCCCGGGGAATTAATGATAAAATAAATCAACCAACAGAAAGACAAGGTTTTAAACAATAGGGAGGAAAAAATGATAAAAATTATAGCAGACTCCACGTGCGATTTATCCGAAGAAATTTTAGAAAAATATGATATTCAGTTGGCATCCTTGAAAATCACCATTGAAGACAAAGTGTATCGGGACCGGGTGGACATTACCCCCGATGCTTTTTATGAGCAGATTGAGAACTACAGCGAACCGCCCACCACAGGAATGCCCAGTCCCACCGAGTTTACGGATCTCATGGAAAAGGCGGTAACCGATGGATATAAAGAAATTCTTTGTATTTGTATGTCCAGCGGCACCAGCGGCTCTTATCAGTCCGCGGAGCTTGGGAAAAAGTATTTCCATGAAAAGGAGGCCTATAAAAATGTGCCGGTACATGTGGTGGATTCCAAGTCCATGAGCCACGGCAGCGGGTGGCTCATATTAAAAAGTGCCCGGTTACGGGAAAAGGGAGCTAGCTATGGGGAGCTCATTGATTTCAATGAATCCTATAAGTTAAACGTAAAACATTTTCTTTCCGTGGATGATTTGGACCATTTAATTCGGAGTGGACGCCTGTCCAATGCCAGCGCTTTTTTCGGTAAGATTTTGCGATTGAAACCGATCATGACCATGAAGGATGCCAAAGGAGCGATTGTGGCCAAGGAAAGGGGACGAAAGCGGGTCCTGGAACATTACGTCAGTGCCTTTAAGAAAAGGGTGGATCGGGATTTAACGGATTTTATCATCATCGGATACACTTCGGATCGGAACTATGCAAAGAATTTAAAGGGAAAGATTGAAAAGGAAACGGACTTCAACGGGGAAATTTTCATCATGCAAATGGGGGTTGCCGTAGGCACCCATGTGGGTCTTGGAGGCCTTTCCCTTTATTTTATCGAGAAAGACCGGATGAAGGATAACCTTCTTCGAAATGAATGGGAGAGCATTGTGGAAAAGAAAAATCAGTTCCTGGAGAAATATAAGAATCAGTAAAATATAAAATGGTAAAATATCATAAGGAGGAAAAAGGATGACTTTAATGTATAGAGGAAAAACCAAGGATGTTTACCAACTGCCCGACGGGAATTTTCTTTTGCAGTTTAAGGATGATATGACGGGAGTCGACGGAGTTTTTGATCCCGGTTCCAATGAAGTGGGACTAAGGGTGGAGGGGGCGGGAAGAGCATGCCTGGCCCTGACCAAATTCTTTTTTGAAAAACTGAAGGATAAAGGGATCAATACCCATTATATCGACGCAGACCTTCAACAGGCCACCATGACCGTAAAGCCCGCCGAGGTTTTTGGAAACGGACTGGAGGTAATTTGTCGCTACCGGGCGGTGGGAAGCTTTCTTCGACGGTACGGCGCCTATATTGAAGAGGGGGCTCCTCTGGAGGCTTTTGTGGAGGTAACCTTGAAGGATGATCACCGGGGGGATCCTCCGATTACCAAGGATGCCCTGGCCATGCTTGGATTGTTGTCGGAAAAGGAGTATGAGACTCTGAAACAGTTGACCATTGAAATCGGTCAGGTGATAAAAGAGGAACTGGGGAAAAAGGACCTGGAACTTTACGACATTAAATTTGAGTTCGGAAGAGATCGAAGCACGGGGGAGATTCTTTTAATCGATGAAATCTCCGGAGGAAACATGCGGGCCTATAAAGGGGACCGGGCGGTGGAGCCCCTGGAGCTGGAAAAAATTATGCTGAAGGAATAAGTCACAAAATACAATGGAGCAGGCACTGCAGAAAGGTAGGATCACATGAGTAAAACCCTGGTGCTGGCGGAAAAACCCTCCGTCGGCAGAGACATTGCCAAAGTATTACAGGCCAATCAGAAACACCAAAGCTTTATGGAAGGATCGGAGCATATCGTGACCTGGGCCATGGGCCATCTGGTGACCTTAAAAACTCCGGAAAAATACGATAAACGCTACCAGTCCTGGAATCTGGAGGATCTTCCGATGCTGCCGGAACCCATGGAGCTCGAGGTAATTCCTCAAACCGCCAAACAGTTTAAACAGATTAAAAGCCTGATGCACCGAAAAGATGTCCGCCGGATCGTCATTGCCACCGATGCCGGCCGGGAGGGAGAACTGGTGGCCCGGTGGATTATCCAAGAGGCCAAGGTCAAAAAACCGATCAAGCGTCTTTGGATTTCTTCGGTGACCGACGGCGCCATTAAACAAGGCTTTCAGAACCTGAAGGACGGCAAAGACTATTTGAATCTTTTCTACTCCGCCGTGGCCCGTTCCGAAGCCGACTGGGTAGTGGGGATGAACGCCACCCGGGCCCTGACTACCAAGCATAATGCCCAGCTCTCCTGCGGGCGGGTCCAGACTCCGACCCTTGCCATGATCGGACAGCGGGAGCTGGAAAATCAAAACTTCCTTCCAAAGCCCTACTACGGAGTGAAACTCAGTGTAAAGGGCGTCCATTTCACCTGGCAGGATAAAAAAAGCGGCTCCAGCCGAACTTTTCGAAAAGACCGGGGGGAAGAAGTGTTACAGGCCGTAAAAAATCAACAGGCCATCGTCAAAAGCATGGACCGCCGGCAAAAACAAAAGATGCCCCCGGGGCTCTATGATTTAACGGAGCTACAGCGGGAGGCCAATAAGCGGTTTGATTTTTCCGCAAAGGAAACCCTTCGGATCATGCAAAGCCTCTATGAAAGCCATAAAGTGCTGACCTATCCGAGAACCGACTCCCGCTACCTGACCTCGGATATCGTGGAGACTCTGGAGGAGCGGGTAAAGGCCGTGGCCCTGGGAAGCTATCAGAGCGCCGCTGGAAAAATATTATCAAAACCCATTCAATCGGGAAAGCATTTTGTCAATGATCAGAAGGTCACGGATCATCATGGGATCATCCCCACGGAAGAGCGGGTGGCCCTTAGCAAAATGACCGACAGCGAAAGAAAAATCTATGATCTGGTGGTAAAAAGGTTCTTAAGCGTGCTGCTGCCTCCTTTCAAATACGAGGCAAACACCGTGACGGTAACCGTGGCCGGAGAGGATTTTACCGCCAAAGGCAAAAGAGTACTATCCGCCGGATGGAAAACCATCGAACAGGACAGCGGCGACGATGAGGACGACGACCAAACCCTGCCGACCTTTACAAAGGGAGAAACCCTAAGTCCCGCCGGTGTGGTGCTGACCGAAGGAAAAACCGCTCCCCCGGGATACTTCACCGAAGGCACCCTCCTTAGCGCCATGGAAAACCCGGTCAAATACCTGGCCGGCAACGCAAAAAATTTGGAAAAAACCCTGACGGAAACCGGAGGTCTGGGTACCGTGGCCACCCGGGGGGATATCATTGAGAAGCTTTTCAACTCCTTTCTGGTGGAAAAAAGAGGAAAAGACCTTCGGATTACCGGAAAGGGAAAACAGCTGCTGGACTTGGTGCCAACGGAACTGAAATCCCCGGACCTCACGGCCAAATGGGAACAGCAGCTGTCGGATATCGCCGCCGGTAAACTTTCCAAGGAAGCCTTTGTCCGGGAGATGCGGGAGTATACCAAAAAAGTGGTTCGGGATATTAAGAGCTCTAAGGCTTCCTTTAAGCATGACAATATGACCGGAAACCGCTGCCCGGAATGCGACAAATACCTGCTGGAAGTAAAGAACAAACGGGGCAAGCTGCTGGTCTGTCAGGACCGGGAATGCGGTTACCGCAAAAACGTGGCAAAGACCACCAATGCCCGTTGTCCCCAGTGTCATAAAAGAATGGAGCTGAGGGGCCAGGGGGAGGGACAGATTTTTGTCTGCCTCTGCGGCCACCGGGAGAAAATGTCGGCCTTTCAGCAGCGAAGAAAAGAAAAAGGCAACCGGGCCTCCAAGGGGGAAGTACAAAAATTCCTGAAAAAACAGCAGCAGGAAAAGGAAAAACCCATCAATACCGGTCTTGCGGATCAGCTGGCCAACCTGAAGTTAAGGGATGATTAGGGTAGAATAATGAAAAAATAAAAACGTTGCTTATAATTTTCAGCCGGAGCATTCTCACGAAGCTCCGGTTTTTTATTTGTGATTTTCTTTCCCGGGGACTTTACAAGACCGGGAATTTTCGATATACTGGGATTACTGAAAATGATACTCGTTATCATGTAATAAAATTGAAAGGAGGATATCAATGGCAAGAAATCGAAATCCCAGGTTTAAAGAATCCCGGCGTTTAGGAGTGAATATTTATGGACATCCCAAGGCAATGGACCGATACCGAAAGGGCATGGGCCGGGGGGGATAAAAAGCTTTCCACCTATGGAGAACAGCTCCTGCAAAAACAACGGCTGAAGGCGTACTACGGCGTGTTGGAAAAGCAGATGCGAAGATATATGGACGAAGCGAAAAAAAGCACGGATATTACCGGTGACGCTTTGGTTCGTTTATTGGAGACGCGACTGGATAATATGGTTTACCGTATGGGCTTTGCAAACTCCATTCGTCAGGCACGGCAAATGGTGGTCCATCGTCACATTCAGTTAAACGGCAAGCGGGTGGACCGGCCCTCCCATCAAGTAAAAATCGGAGACCGGATTACCCTGAAGGAAAGCTCCAGAGAGATCCAAGGTTTTAAAGAGAACTTCCTGGAATTAAAAGCCCACCCGTCTTATATTTCCAGAGACACCGAGGGTTTTACCGCAACCTTGAGGGAAAATCCCCAACGGGAAGAAATCCCCGTGGAAGTAAACGACCATTTGGTGGTGGAGTACTATACCGCCCTATAAAACCGAAGAGAAACATAGCCGATCAATGTAGTGTTGATCGGTTTTTTTTGAACAAAACAATACGGTTTTAAAATTTCAATTTATTATAGCGATACAATTTATAAAACCGCAAAAACCATATTGCAAACCGGAGGAAAAGGGATTAAGATATTAACAGTAAAGAGCCATAAATCATAATAAACAAAAGCAAATACAGGAGGGATCTGCGATGAAAAAAGTGACAGCGGGAATAATATTAATGATACTGTTAACAACGGTTTTGCTGATGGGATGTTCCGAGGAAGAGGAAGTGCTGACCATGGGCTTTGTACCCATGAGAGACGGGGAGCAACTGATTGAATCCCTGGAGCCCTTGGAGGAAATGATTTCCCGGGAGCTGGGAATAACCGTGGAGGCCTTTACCGCCACAAACTATGTAGGGGTGGTGGAAGGTCTTGGGTCCGGCCAGGTGGATTTCGGATTTATTCCTCCCTTTGCCTACGTCCTTGCCAATGGAGAGAGCGATGCAAGGGTAGCCCTTACGGTGTTAAATGCCAGCGGGGAAAGCAGTTACCGGTCCCAATTTTTGGTGGGGGAAGATTCGGACATTGAAAATTTCAAGGACCTTTACGGAAAAACCGTGGCCTTTGTGGACCCGTCCTCCACATCGGGGTATTTATTCCCGGGAGCCCATCTCTACCAACAGGGAATCGATTTGGAAGAGGATATCACCTATCTTTACAGCGGAGGCCATGACCAATCTCTTCAATTACTACTAAACGGAGACGTGGATGCAGCGGTAACCTTTGTGGATGCCAGGGAGCGCTACCAAGAGGATTTCCCCAATGCCCTGGTAGAGACCCGGGTCTTGGGCTATACCGAAGAGATTCCCAATATCAGTGTAACCCTTAGTGACTCCATGGATGGGGAAACCGAAGATAGGCTTCGGGAGGCCTTGATCGAAATCGGAGACACCGAGGAGGGAAAAAAGCTATTGGCGGAACTCTTTAACATCCACGGATTTGTCGTTGCAGAGGACCGGGATTATGATATCATCCGGGATACAGCGAAAACCATGAACGTGGATCTTTCCAATCAATAACCATGGGTAGCATCAAAAGCCTGTTTCGAAAGGGATAGGGATGAATTTCAAAGGAATAGCAGGTGAGAAAATGATATCGGTTCAAGACGTATATGTAACCTATGAAAAGCGAACACCGGCCCTTCGGGGGGTATCTCTGGACTTACATGAAGGGGAGTTTGTGGGGATCATCGGACTTAGCGGCAGCGGAAAATCAACCCTGCTGAAAACCCTAAACGGATTGGTTTCTCCCTCTAAGGGAAGGGTGTTCGTGGATGAGAAGGATGTAAGCCGGTTAAAGGGCAAAGAACTACGGGAGCTTCGTCGGGGAATAGGCTTTGTTTTCCAGGAGTTCAACCTTGTGGATCGATCCTCGGTTTTGGAAAACGTGCTGATCGGAAGGCTGGGTTACCGGTCTTCTTTGAAATCTTTTTTCGGGATTTTTGAAGAGGAGGATTATCTCTTGGCCAAGGAATCCCTGGAAACCGTGGGTCTAAAGGGGAAGATCTTTGTGCGGGGAGATCAGTTAAGCGGGGGGCAAAAGCAAAGAGTGGCCATCGCTAAGACCTTGGCCCAGGAACCCCGGGTAATTCTCGGGGATGAGCCTGTGGCAAGCCTGGATCAGAATTCAGGAAAGGCGGTTATGGATACTTTTCGTCGGATTCAACAAGAGTATGGGATCAGCGTTATTGTGAATCTTCATGATGTGGATCTGGCCCGAAAGTACTGCCAACGGCTGATTGGATTGAAGGACGGAAGAATATGCTTCGATCAGAAAACAGAGGAGATTTCCGATGCGGACATTACAGAATTATATAGCTAAGAAAAAAAAGAGAAATCGGATTTGGTTTTTGGGAATCCTGTTGTTTTGGGGGGGGACCGCCTATGGTGTGAATTTTGGTCTGTTCCGTATCCTATCCGGTATGCCGGATATGTTGAACTTACTTGGGCGGATGTTCTCACCGGAGCTCTCGTACATAAGTGAAGCCATGCCGAGATTGCTGGAAACCGTGGAAATGGCTTTGGTTTCCACAACCCTCGGGGTGCTTACAGGGGTTTTGATCGCCCTGTTGACTGCAAAGAACACCACCCCCCACCGGATCATTTCCCAAACCCTTGGTCCCTTACTGACCTTTTTTAGAACCATTCCCAATTTAATCTGGGCTGCGATGCTGGTGACGGTTTTCAGTGTGGGGAAATTTCCGGGGATGATAGCACTTACCATTACAGCGGTTCTGATTACCGTGAAGCTTCTTCGGGAATATATTGAGACCTTAAACAAGAATCGGTTACAGGGTGTGGAGTCGGTGGGAGGCAGTAAAATTCAAGTACTGCGATTTGCCGTATTGCCCGCAATATTTGAACATAGCCTGTCGGTGTACTTTATGGTTTTGGAAATCAACATCCGCTCCGCAACGATTTTAGGTCTGGTGGGAGCCGGGGGCATCGGTCAGATCTTGTGGAGGGACTTGAATCATTTACGATATGATAATTTGGCCACTTTGATCATACTATTGTTCGTAACGATCCTGATCATTGACTTTATCAGCCTGGCACTTCGGAAAAACGTAAACAAGTTCTATATCCCCAGAACCTCCATTGCCTCATTTAAATTGCAGCAGCAAAAAAAATGGGGAGGGGTTATGGTCCTACTTATTGCAGGATTCCTATGGTTATTCTTTAGTCTGGAGATTACACCGGAGCGTCTGTTATTGGGCCTTGGATCAGGAAGGGACATGCTTCTTAGGATGGTACAAATTGATGTGTCCTATCTCCCCAGACTTTTGGAAGGACTTCTGGAGAGTGTATACATCGCCCTTTTCGCTACCATAACCGGAGGTGCAGGGGCTGTGGTACTGTCGTACTTTACGGCTTACAATACAGCCCCCTCACCTGGGGTAGCCATGATATTAAAGGGGGCGGTTAATTTACTGAGAACATTCCCTCCGATTATCGTCGCCATTATTTTTTTTCGGGGGGTGGGTCCCGGCCCCTTAGCCGGGGCCATGGCCCTTGGAATATATACCCTGGGGGTTATGACAAAGCTTTACAGCGAGGTTATAGAAAGTACGGGACCCGGGATTCAACAAAGTATTATGGTAACGGGAAGCACCAACCTAAACAGTTACCGTTACGGAATACTCCCTGAAACCTTCCCGAATTTCATCAGCTTAATGCTTTATCGCTTAGAGTCAAACATTCGAACCTCCACGATTCTGGGGATCATCGGTGCCGGAGGGGTGGGAACCTTGCTATCCACCAACATCACCTGGCGAAACTGGGAGCGGGTGGGGCTTTTGATTCTGGGCATTGCCCTATTGATGATCCTAATTGAAAAAAGCAGTGAAAGTCTGCGAAAAAAACTTGCTTAATAAAGGTTTAAGCAAGTTTTTTTCTTCATGTGAGCAATGGGATACAGGGGGCAATTATTTCCGGTCATTCCGGGAGGGAATGAAATTTGCAATTTCCGATGCCATGTTCTGGGCCGGCATGGTTTGAATCCACACTTTTCCGGGCCCCTCAATGGTGGTTAAAAAGAGCCCTTCCCCTCCCAGGAACATGTTCTTAAAACCCTTTACCAGATTGATGCTTAGATCCATCCCCGCTTCATACATACCCAGGGCCCCGGTTTCCATCCGAAGTTTTTCACCGGGGGCCAGCTCCTTTACCACGTACTCTCCGTCCATTTCCACCCAGGCGGTGCCATTACCCGAAAGCCGTTGCATAATAAAGCCCTCACCGCCGAAAAAACCGGTGCCGATTTTCTTTTGGAATTCGATGTCATAATCCACACCCTCCGTGGCGCATAAGAAGGCTCTTTTTTGACAGATCATGGTTTTTTCACTGACATCGATTTCGATTATTTTTCCCGGGAAAGAATGACCGAAGGCCACCCGGGCCCCGTTTTGTTCTGCGGAGAAGTGGGCGAGAAACATATTCTCTCCGGAAACCCCTCTTTTTATTGCACCGAAAATCCCGCCCCGCATATTGGTCTGCATATCGATGTTTTCCGTCATCCACTGCATGGCGCCCGTTTGAGC
>CAZTIJ010000061.1:0-10737 GCA_964613365.1 uncultured Clostridiaceae bacterium
ACGGCGATCACCGGAATTTCGTCGATCAGCCCCGGGATCATTTCCCCGGTGATGGTGACCCCCGACAGTTTTTTCCCTTCAATGATCACATCCCCCGCCTTTTCACCGCCGCTTTCCGTCACATGGTCGATCTCGATGGAGGCCCCCATTTTCCTTAATACATCAATGATTCCCGTGCGGGTAGGGTTCAGGCCCACCCCCCGGATCACCAACCGGGATCCCGGCAGAGCGGCCGCCGCCGCCATGAAAAAGGCCGCCGATGAAATGTCCCCCGGTACCCGAATATGACCGGCCTGGAGCCGGGATGGTTCGATTACCGCCTTTCCCTTTTCCGTGGTAATGGTTCCCCCTAAGGCTTTGATCATTCGCTCCGTATGGTCCCGGGAGGTTACCGCCTCCCGCACCACGGTAGGTCCCCGGCCGTAGAGGCCGGCCAACAGCACCGCGGATTTTACCTGGGCGCTGGATACCGGGGAGGTATAATCCATGCCTTTCAGGTTTCCGCCCCGAATCACCAGAGGGGCCAGCCGCCCCCGATCCCGTCCTTCGATCACCGCCCCCATTTGCCTAAGGGGCTTGGCAATTCGGTCCATGGGCCGCCTTCTGAGGGAGGCGTCCCCGGTGATCACCGTAAGAAAATCCTGGCCCGCCAGGATCCCCGACAGCAGCCGCAGGGTGGTGCCGGAATTTCCCGCATCCAACACGTCCTCCGGTTCCCTGAGACCCTTGAGCCCCTTTCCGTGAACGATGATTTGACTGCCGGAATCCTCTATTTCAATCCCCAGCCCTCGAAAACAGGCAATGGTCCGGCGGCAGTCCTCCCCCGGTAAAAAGCCTTCGATGACCCCTTTTCCCTCACTGATCCCCGAAAGCATCACCCCTCGATGGGAGATGGATTTATCTCCGGGAACCCTGATGTTTCCCTGTATTTTATGGACTTTATTGACCTTTAGCATCGGTGTTCGCCTCCCCTTATTCTTTTTCAGTGCCACGGTTTTGTCGCTATTTTTCATTATTACCCGAAAGTCCGGAAAAATCCCTGGCCCTTTTCCCGGGAGGGTGTGTCTTTCCTTATCCCTTGGAGATTTCGTCCCGAAGGGTCTTTGCCCCCTCCAGGCGCTGAAGGATTTTTTCTTCCTCCCCCTCTTTCAGATGACTTATAAACTCCTTTAGTAATTCCTCCAGAGTTTCAATACCTGAGAGTACTTCCTCTTTGTTCAATAGAAAGATATCCTTCCACATCCGGGGATTTCCCGATGCAATACGGGTACTGTCTTTGAAACCGCCCCCTACAAAGGATCTGGACCGTTGATGCTCCTCCCCCTGCAGCATGCTCGCCAGCAAAACCGCCGACAGCTGGGGGATATGACTGATTCGGGCCACGATTTCGTCGTGCTCTTTTATGTTAATAACCACCGGTTCTGCCCCCAGGGCTTTGACAAAGTTCTTAATTTTTTCCAGGGTTCCCGCCGGGGTACGAGCCCCCGGGGTTAAGAAATAGGTGGCCCCTTGGTAAAGGTAGGCATCGGCGGCACTAAATCCCGATTGTTCCGAACCCGCCATGGGATGGCCGCCGATAAAGGGGATGTTCTCTGGCAAAGAGTCTTTTATGACCTTTTCAACATAACCTTTCACGCTGCCCACATCGGTGACCATCATCCTCGGGGATAGGAAAGGAGCAATTTTTTCCAGGATATCCCCGTAGGCCCCCACCGGGGTGGCCAGCACCACCAGCTCCGTATCCTTTAGGGCCAAACGGGGATCTTGGTATCCCCGATCCACCGCCCCTGCAGTCTTGGCTTGGTTTATGGTTCTCGGGGATCGATCCCAGCCGATGATTTCCCCTTGAAAGCCCTTTCTTTTTAATCCCAGGGCCATGGAGCCCCCCATCACTCCCAATCCCATAATGGTGATTCGCCGAAGTCCTTCCACTTACCTTCCCCCCTTTTTTTCCTGCTGCCCATATTTTAATAAGTTACTTTAATGGATGCCGCCCCGGTTGTCAAGAAAAAGTTTACAGAAAATTGCTATTAAAAAATTTTCTTACCCCTTACAAAATTTTCTGATTGACAAAGCCCTTTACTTTCAATATACTTGAGGGAATCTATTTACAAAACCGATACCAAAGGATGATTGCTATGTTTTTTACAAAAACCCATGGGGAAGAAAACCTTTCAAGGTCCAATTCCATTAATTCTTATTACGCCGATGCTTACCGGGGCTATTATTATAGCGCCGGTTATTTCCCATGGAAAAAAATCCTATTCTCCATCCTCTTTCCGAGAAAAACTGTGTATCGACGTCCGGTATATATCCATCCTTACCCGACAACTCTAAAGAGCGGGGCAATCTAGCCTTTCGTTCTAAGGAATATTCGTCCACCCACAAAGAAACTCTTGGAAAAGAGTTTCTTTTTTTATTTTCTTTTATTCCATTAAAATACCAAGGAGGTCAATACTATGGTCATTGTTATGAAGCCCGACGCACCCCGAGAGGTTATTGAAAAAATCGAAGGAAAAATGGAGGGGTTAGGATGCAAAGTCCACCGCTCCCAGGGAGAAAACCATGTTTTGTTAGGACTGGTGGGAGATACCCGCAGGGTCAACCCCGACCAGATCGAAGCCAATATCCATGTGGAAAAACTGCTGAAGGTCCAACAGTCCTTTAAGCTGGCCAACCGAAGCTTTCACCCCGAGGACACGGTAATCGACGTACAGGGACATAAGATCGGCGGCGAGCACACCGGGGTGATTGCAGGCCCCTGTTCCGTGGAAAGCGAGGAACAGCTGATGCTCATTGCCCGATCGGTGAAAGCTTCCGGGGCCACCTTTTTGCGGGGAGGGGCCTTCAAGCCGAGAACCTCCCCCTACAGCTTCCAGGGCCTTGGAGAGGAGGGGCTGAAACTGCTGAGCCAGGCAAAGGAGGAGACCGGGATGCCCATTGTCACCGAGGTGATGTGTCAGGATACCTTCGATGTGGTGGAGGGCTATGGAGACATCCTGCAAATCGGTGCAAGAAACATGCAAAACTTCCCCCTGTTGAAACGGGCGGGAAAATCAACAAAGCCCATCTTACTGAAAAGAGGGCTGTCCGCAACGGTGGAGGAGCTGTTGATGTCTGCGGAGTACATCATGTCCGAGGGCAATCAGCAGGTGATCCTTTGCGAACGGGGAATCCGCACCTTTGAAACCTACACCCGAAACACCCTGGACCTTAGCGCCGTCCTTGCCATTAAAGAGCTGAGCCATCTACCGGTGATCGTGGACCCCAGCCACGCCTGCGGCAAATGGTCCATGGTGGCCCCCCTGTCCAAAGCCTCCATGGCTGTGGGGGCCCACGGCCTGATGATTGAGGTTCACCATCAGCCGGAAGCCGCTTTGTCCGACGGGGCCCAGTCATTAAAGCCCGAAAAATTTCAAGCCTTGATGGATTCCCTTAGGAAAATGGGATAACTTTTTCCCTGGGGGGTTGTCAGCATACATCGAAAGGGAGTGAGGAATATGCTCAGTGGACGAATAAACAACCTGGAGGCCTCGGTTACCGTGGAGCTCAGTGCCAGGGTGGATGCCCTTCAGCGAACCGGGGCCGAGATCCTGACCTTTAACGTGGGGGAGCCGGACTTTTCCACCCCGGAGCACATCGGAAAAGGGGCCAAGGAGGCCATCGACAAGGGATTTACCCGGTACACCCCGGTTGCAGGAGCCTACGAGCTGCGCCGGGAAATCTGCAGGAAGCTAGGTCGGGACAACGGCTTATCCTACTCTCCCGAAGAGGTTTTGGTATCCACCGGAGCGAAACAGTCTCTGATCAACAGCCTGTTCAGTCTTTGTGATCCCGGGGATGAAGTGATTGTCCCCACCCCCTGCTGGGTAAGCTATCGGGAGATGATCAAGCTTGCCGGGGCCACCCCGGTGCTGGTAAAAACCCGGGAGCAACAGGGGTTTCAATTGGATCCCACAGCCATTGAAAAAGCCCTTTCCCCCAGGACCAAGGCAGTGATCATCAATACCCCCAATAACCCCACCGGGGCCGTATACCGGGAGGATTCCCTTCGAGCCCTGGGGGCCCTGGCGGTAAACCATGATTTTTATATCATCGCCGACGAGGTCTATGAAAAGCTGACTTATGATAACGAGAGGCACCTCTCCATCGCCGCCCTGTCCCCTACGTTCAAAGAACGAACCGTGACCATCAACGGACTGTCCAAGGCCTACGCCATGACCGGCTGGCGCCTGGGCTATGCCGCCGGTCCGGGTAATATCATTGGGGCTATGGCCAGCCTTCAGGGGCATATGACCTCCGGGGCCAATTCCGTGGCTCAGCAGGCTGGGCTCCGGGCCCTTACGGGGCCCCAATACCCTCTTGAGGCCATGCGAAACGACTTCGATCATCGACGGCGGTACCTGGTCCACCGGCTGAACCGGATGCCCGGGGTCACCTGTGAAAACAGCAAGGGAGCCTTCTATCTATTGCCCCGGGTTTCCCGTTTTTTCGGAAAAGTTTACGGGGACCGGGTGATCGAAAACGCCACGGATCTGGGGAACTTTTTGTTGGACAGCGCCCATATCGCCGTGGTACCGGGAACCGCCTTTGAGGCCCCGAACAACATTCGGATCGCCTACGCCAACTCCATGGAGAATATTAAAGAGGGCATGGACCGCATGGAAAAAGCCCTGGGTCTATTGGATCAACCCAAGGCTTCGGTTTTCTGATTCCCTATGGGGCGGCTGGGGCGGCGTGACAGAATCTCCGTCCCGCTGTCCCACGGTTCGTCCTGTCCCATATTCTCTTACAGTTTTTCCCGAACCAGAGATTGAAGGTCTCCGAGAACTTCCTGATTCTCCAAGGTCTCTTCCAGGACCGGCATCATGTCCCCTGGGGTTAAGGGGACGCCCTTTAAGGCCTTTAACAGTGGTTGGAAATCCTCTTTCAGTATGCAGTCCGTATTAATGGCGGCCTCCTGAATCCTGCCGTTTTTCGTGGCCAGATCCATTTCAAAGACCCCCCAGGGAAATTTTTCTTCCAGGGTCACATCGAAGGAAGGGGCCTTGCCGTAATTCCAGGTCCACGCCTGATAGGCCTTGGCCTCCTTCAGGACTTGGGGATCCACATTGTGGGGACCGATTTCCTCAATTTCCCCGGTGAAGGCGTACTCCTCCCTGAATGCGTCGATAATCTTTGTGCACAGATCCTCCGTGGTGATCTTATCGTTCAAGGCCCTTAGGTTGACCACCCGGGATCGGACGGAATCCACGCCCCTGGCCTTGATCTTCAGCAGCGACGGGGTAAGGTATTTCGGCAGCGCCTCCAGGTCCACATCCAAGAGCAGGGTGCCGTGATGGCACTGCACCTCTTTATGATTCATAAAGGCATTTCCGGAAAATTTTTGACCCTCCACGGTCAGATCATTTCGACCGGAGATCTCCCCGTGGATCCCGTAACCTTCCAAAGCCTTTAAAATCACGTTGTACTGCCGGTTGATATCATGATGGTCCCGGCCGGAAATAAAGGTGAAATTCAGGTTTCCCAGGTCCTGATACACCGCTCCCCCACCGGATTTTCTCCGTACCAGGCCCACCCCCTCGGCCTCCATTTTTTTTACGTCGCATTCCTTATAAGGGTTTTGATGTCGACCGATCACGATGGTTTTATTGTTTTGCCACAGATAAAGAATCACCGTATTTTTGTCGCAATTTTGTAGAAGGTGCTCTTCCAAGGCCAGGTTTAGAGGCCCTTCATAAAACCTTGATCGAATGACTTTCCTCTGTTCCTTCACTGTACATCCCTCCTGTATTCTTCTTACCTTCCTTTCAGGTCCTGATTCTCCTGAGAAAGTTCTTGAATTCTATGTTTTTGGGCGCGAACCCTGGTGATATCCACAAAGCTTATCACAATGCCTTTGATCCTGTCATCGGAGGTTCGGTAGGGTATGATCTTCATCAGATACCAGCGATCGTCCTTGCCCTGGACCTCCCGTTCAATTTTCCTAAGACTGTCCAAAACCCGGGCCCCGTCCGTCAGCAGATCCTTCACATCCAGGTTGTGAGAAATATGACTCAGGGGTCGACCCACGTCGCCGTCCAACAGGTTCAGCTGCTTTTTCACACCGGGGGTGAACTTTCGAATTCGCATGTTTTTATCGATGAAAATCGTACCGATTTCCGTACTGTTTAAAAGATTGTTCATGTCATCATTAAGTTCCGTCAATTCCTCAATCTTGTTCTGGTACTCGGAGTTAACGGTATAAAGTTCTTCATTGACGGACTGAAGCTCCTCGTTGGTGCTTTGTAGTTCTTCATTGGAGGCCAGCAGCTCCTCATTGGTGGCCTGCAGTTCCTCATTGGAGGTCTCCAGTTCTTCGATGGTGGCCTGGAGGGTTTCCTCTTTATGGTTCAGTTCGTACTCCAAATCGGAAATCCGCTGGTTTGAGTTTGCTTTTTCATCGTATTCCTCCCCGGGCCCTTCATCAGCGACCTTTGGAAAGTCTTCCCTTTCCCGCTGATCAATAAAGGAAATGATCCAAAACGATTCCCGGGAATTTTTGCTGAAATAGGGTTTTACCACCAGCTCCATGGTTTCCTCCCCGAGGGGAATCCTCTTATAGGTTACGGCTTCCTCCTTTGCCTTTGCTCTTTTAATGGCGGTATGCAAGGGGATGGAAAGGCTTTTATGGACCATCTTCAGGATATTAAAACTCAGGCTGTCCTTCGGCAGGGCCAGATACCGGTTCACATCCCCGAAAACATATACCAGGTTGTTTTCATCATTGATGGCCACGGTTGAGGGGACATAGTCCTTCATCACTTCCCGGGCGATTTCATCGGTAAAGGTTTTGTTTTGAATTTCCCGAAAATAAGTTCCCTCCTTTTTCGTCACAGAGGGGGTATCGGGTCGTTGAATCCCCTCGGCCCGAATATTGTTCAAAATGTTCTTTTTGTCCCCTTCCCGGACCCGGTAGATCTTCCATTTCCCCGACAGGGTATCATAGGAATGGATCATATCCCCCAGGGATTCGCTGGCCCCGAGGAACAGATACCCTTTATGATTCAAGGCGAAATGAAAAAAGGACAGCACCTTCTTTTGAACCTTGGGGTCCAGATAGATCAGTACATTTCGACAACTCAGCAGGTCGATCCGGTTAAAGGGGGGATCCTTCAGGAAGTTTTGCCGGGCAAACACCACTATTTCCCGAATCTCCGGTCGCACCTGGTAGCTTCCGTCCTTTGCCATAAAATATTTTTCCAGACGATCTTTGGACACATCGGCCACAATGCTTTCGGAATACTTTCCCAGACCGGCGAAATCCAAGGCCCCTTTGTCAATATCCGAGGCAAAAATTTTCACATTCAAATCCTTTCCCCATCGATCCATGGCTTCCCGAAGAAGGATGGCCAGGGAATAGGCCTCTTCCCCCGTGGAGCATCCCGCCACCCATAAGCGCAGGTCCTCCCCGGGCTGTTTTTCCTTTAACAGGGAGGGAATGATCCGTTCCTCCAAAAGTTCAAAGGCCTCGGTATCCCTGAAAAACCGGGTGACCCCGATTAATAGCTCCTGGAAAAGTTTTTGGGTCTCCTGGGGATGCTTCTCTAAAAACCCTACGTAATCCTTGATATCGGCGATCTGGTTTACCCCCATCCGTCGCTCAATGCGACGCTCGATGGTGTTTTTCTTATAGTTTGAAAAATCCACACCGGTTTCCTCCCGGAGAGTCATCACCATCCTTTGTATACTGCCGTTGTAGGAATGATCTTCCAACTTCTCCTTTTTCTTTTCCAACCGTTTGGGATACTCCACAAAATTCAATAGTTTATCGGGCATTTCCTCCACCTCCAGCACATAATCCCATACCCCGGTGGCCAGGGCACTGTTGGGCATCCCGTCGAACTTAGCGGTATCGGGATCCTGAACCATGATCAGACCGTTGGCCTCTTTGATACTTCGAATCCCCCGGGTACCGTCACTGCCGGTTCCCGATAATACAATGGACACCGCCCGCTCCCCTTTGTCCTCTGCCAGGGATTTGAAAAAAATATCAATGGGAAGGTTCAAGGTAGCTTCCGGATCCTTATCCCTGAGATACAGGGTTTCATTAAACACGATCAGGTTTTTTTTAGGAACGATCACATACACCGATCCCCCTTTTATTTTCATGCCGTCCTCCGCCTGATGCACCTCCATGTCCGTATGTTTTGAGAGAATTTCCACCATCAGACTCTTATAGTCCGGGGAAAGGTGCTGTACCACCACAAAGGCCAGATGTTCTTTCCTGGGCATGTTTTTAAAGAAAAGCTCCAGGGCTTCCAGACCCCCGGCGGAGGCTCCGATGCCCACCACGTATAGGGTTTCCTCTTTAGTATTCATTTTCTGCCTCCATTTCTTCTAGGGGCGGATGTTTCCGGTTTCGAAGGGGGAGTCGAAAAACAAAGGTGCTCCCCCGGTCCTCGGAGGGAACAAAGTAAACTTCCCCGCCCATGAGTTCCGTAAGCTTTCGAATGATGGCAAGTCCCAGCCCCGCTCCGGGGTAATTTTTTTGGGTGCCGTTATCCAATTGGCTGAAGCTCTCGAAGAGCTTTTGTACATCCTCTTTCCGTATTCCGATGCCCTGATCCTCCACTTGGAAAAAATATTCCGCCCGATCCCCCTCAAGCTCCAGTATTTTTAGGTGAAGGGAGACTTTCCCCGCCGGAGTGAACTTGATGGCGTTTTCAATGAGATTGTTCAGTACCTGTTTGATTCTTCCCTCATCTCCATAAACCCAGTGGTCTCCCCTTTCCCCTGTCAAGGTCAGCGCCACTTCGCTTTTTTCCGCCAGGGGCTGATAGATAGCCATCAGGGACTGCAACAGATCCGAGAGTTTAAACCATTGGCACAGCAGCTCCTCTTTATGATTCTCCATTTTGGAGTAGTCCAAAATCCGATTGATCAGCTTTAACAAATCTTCCCCGCTTCTTTGTACCAGCTCCAGATATTCTCTTTGTTCTTCCGTCAGTTCCGTGGAAAGGGCCAGTTCCGACATACCGATGATCCCGTTTAGGGGGGTGCGGATTTCGTGGCTCATGTTGGCCAGAAACTGGGATTTCACGTCGCTGGCTGCCTCCGCTTTGTCCTTTGCCTTTTGATATTCCCGAAGAAGGGCCTTATACTCCGACACATCCACAAGGGCCGATAAACAGCTTTTCCTTTCGGTACTGTCATCCTTCATAACTCCGAGACTCTCCATAAGCACATCATAGGTCCGGCCTCCCCTGCTGATGATTCGCAGTTCTTCCGTCTCCTTCTTTCCGCTTTCCAGGACTTTCATCCGGTGGCGGTAGAACTTTTCCTGGTCATCGCTATGAAGAAAGAGGCTAAAGGGTTTGTTCAGCCCGTACTCCCGATTGATATCCAGCAACTCCGCCCCGGCTCGATTGATTTCTCCGATCAAACCCTTTTCCTTAATGGTCACAAAGGGCACCGGGGAAAAATCATATAGTTCATAGTATTTTCTAAGGGTTCTGTCCTTTTCCGCCTGGGATCGAATCAGTTCCTCATTCTGAATCTCAAGCTCGATTTTGTAAATGTTCAGGTCTTCATGACGGTTTTCTTTCTCCCGGTCCTTATTTTCCTTTTCCATTTGTCTCACCCTCTTTTTGTAGAATCCCTAGGCTGGATTGTTAGCGTTTTTCCGATCGTTATTTCGTTGCTCATAAAATATACCCTGTTATTCTCCAGAGTAACAGGGTAGGGCCGGAAATATTTTTGATTCAAAGGTGACTCAAAGGGGACGGAGGCGTTTGAGTCATCCTGTGACTCAAAAACCTCCGTCCCCTTTGGGTCACTTCATTTCTTTTTCAGTTAATACACCAAATTTCCCGCCAACAGCCCCACCAGGGCGGAGGTCAGCATCACCAGGACAATGTAGGTCCCGGTCTTTTTCATGCCTAATACCCTGGAAATCACGATCATATTGGGAAGGCTCAGGGAGGGTCCCGCCAGTAGCAGAGCCGTGGCCGGTCCCTTTGCCATATCCATCTCCAAAAATGCCTCCACTATGGGGATTTCCGTCAATGTGGAAAAATACATAAACGCGGCAAACACCGAGGACAGTAAATTGGCCCCGTAGGTGTTCTCTCCCACAGCCCGGGCCACCAGTTCCTGGGGCAGCAGGTGTTGAATCACCCCTGCGGCAAAGATTCCCACCAAAAACAGGGGAGCGATTTTCTTAGCTAAGTCTCCGGTTTCCAACGCCCAGTCCTTTATCTCCTCCCCTGTAAAATTCCTTTTCAGCTGGAATAACAACAGTCCCAGTAAAATCAATGTGGGAATGGGGTTTCGTACCCCGGAGATTAAAATCGCCAGCAGATTCACGAAAAACAGGAGGTTTTGAAACATTGAACGGCTGCTATCCTCTTCCATACTGAACATATCCGGATTGCCGTCCACCGCCTCACTTTTGTTATAAATAATATACATGATCCCGCCGATGATCAGGGAAATAAACACTGCACCGATTACCCGGACCAAACCGATATCCGATCCCAGGGCGGCAAAGGTCATGCTGATGGCCAAAACGTTAATGGCGGGTCCGGAAAAAAGAAAGGTAATCGCCGGACCGATCCCCGCTCCTTTCATTCGAATACTGGCAAACATGGGCAAGACGGAACAGGAGCATACCGTAAGGATGGCTCCCGATACCGAGGCAATCAGATAGGCCAGCCGCTTATCGGCCTTCGGCCCGAAGTATTTCAGCACCGCCCC
>CAZTIJ010000062.1:0-1793 GCA_964613365.1 uncultured Clostridiaceae bacterium
TATCTGTTTCCCTTCCCGGTTCAAATAAGTCTGACTTTGATTAATGATCGGTTTATCGGTCTTCAGTACTCTTAATAAGGTGCTGCTTTCTTCTGTTAAACCGGGAAACAGAGTCAAAAGGTTGCTTCCGATCACATCCTTGCTGTTCATTTCTTCCAACGTACCCATTTCATCATTATATAAAAGGGTTTTTCCATGATTGTCGATGACATGAACCCCTTCTTCTATGGAATAAAGAATTTTTTCTAAAATCACATTGAGTTCACTTTTGGTAAACATCATCTTCACCCCTTTAGTACAAAGAAGGTAGAGCGCTATTCACCCTCTACCTTCTTAAAATTACTTAACTATCCAAGTACACTTTTATGATACATTAATTAAATAAGCTGCGATTAATCATTATACAAATCATATTTTTTGCAAAGCTTGTCCACCATATTCACTGCTTCTTCTTTTTTATCAGGATTTGTTATGATAAGATCCATAATTTCTGCAATTACCGCCATATCTTCTTCTTTCATGCCTCTGGTGGTGACCGCCGGAGTTCCTATTCTGATGCCGCTGGTTACAAAGGGACTCTCGGGATCAAAGGGAACGGTGTTTTTATTCACTGTAATTTTAACCTCATCCAGTAAATGTTCTGCTTTTTTTCCTGTAATGTTTTTATTTCTTAAATCCACAAGAAGAAGATGGGTGTCGGTTCCATCGGAAATCAAAGTAAAATCCCTTTTTTTCAATTCTTCTCCCAGGGCTTTGGCATTGTTAATGACTTGCTGTTGGTATTGGTTGAATTCATCGCTTAGGGCTTCTTTAAAAGCCACGGCCTTTGCAGCAATTACATGCATCAGCGGACCGCCTTGCAGCCCGGGAAAAATGGCTTTATCAATAAGTTTCTTATGTTCCGCTTTGCAAAGAATAGCTCCACCCCGTGGACCTCTTAAGGTCTTGTGGGTCGTGGTTGTCACAAAATCCGCGTGTTCGCAGGGATTCATATGAAGTCCTGCTGCTATAAGCCCGGCGATATGAGCCATATCCACCATTAAATAGGCTCCTACTTCATCCGCGATCTCTCTAAACTTTTTAAAATCGATTTTTCGTGGATAAGCACTGGCTCCGGCAACAATCAGCTTCGGCTTAGCCTCTACTGCTTTTTGACGAACATCTTCATAATCAATTTCATGTGTTTTCGAGTCAACGCCGTAGTCCACAAAATTATAATAGGAACCGGAAAAATTCACCGGACTTCCGTGGGTCAAGTGTCCACCATGGGAAAGATTCATTCCCAGAACTGTATCTCCGGGCTTTAATACGGCAAAGTACACACCAATGTTGGCATTAGCTCCGGAATGGGGCTGCACATTCGCATGGTCTGCGTTAAAGAGTTTCTTAAGGCGCTCAATAGCTAAATTTTCCGCCACGTCCACTTCTTCACAACCGCCGTAGTACCGTTTTCCGGGATACCCCTCGGCATATTTATTTGTCAGATAGCTTCCCATGGTCTCCATCACAGACTCGGTTACAAAATTCTCTGAAGCAATTAATTCAATATTTCCCTCTTGACGCTTTTTTTCTTTTTCAATGACCTCATAGATTTCGGGGTCCTGCTGTTTGAGATTTTTAAAGTTCATAGAAAAACTCCTCTCTGTAATTTAACTTACTAATATATTATAAGATTTCTAAAGATTTTTGACAAGGGCATTCTGCATTAATCACAAAAAAAGCCTTATAAAGGCTTTTCTTCTTGTATATTGGTAATTACGGGAATATACTTTTTATCGTTTTTAAAGGATGCA
>CAZTIJ010000062.1:1803-10708 GCA_964613365.1 uncultured Clostridiaceae bacterium
TCCTAAGAAAGAGAGAGCTAACATTCCAAAACCCACAGCTGCAGCAAGAAGTTCTTGGGAGGGGAAGATTAGAGTTCCTATAATTATACCGGCAAACAGAGCAAATAAAGGGATCATATATAAAATAAAAGCTGCGGTTAGTACATGCTGACCCTCCATGTCCACTTCCACCATTTGATTATTTTTCGCACCGGCGGTATTAATTGCTTCAATCCGAAGTTCATGATTGTCACTTCCTAATTTACATGCATTGCAACCACTACAACTTGAGTGTTTTTCCATAATCACAAACGCTTTATTCTCAAAAACTTCCACTACCTTACCGTATTGTTTCATAATCAAGCTCCTTTCCAGAGATCTTTGAAAACTTCCGATGCGATTACCAAACCTGCCGCTGAAGGAACAAAGGAAATGCTTCCCGGGGTTTTCTTTCGTTGATAATTCGGATCCGTCGATATTCTTTCAACCTCTCGAGGTTTTTCCACCGAGAAGACAACTTTAACATCTTTGATATTTCTTCTTCTTAACTCTTTCCGAATAATTCTTGCCAAAGGGCAGGTATTAGTTTCACAAATATCCGCCACTATAAACTTTGTGGGATCTATTTTATTACCTGCACCCATGCTGCTGATGACAGGGATTTGTAGTTCTTTTGCCTGTTCGATGATGAGCAGTTTCGCTGATATAGTATCGATGGCATCGATGATGTAATGGAAATCCTTTGTTATCAACTGATGGATATTGTCTTTAGATACATGGGTTTTCAAACAATGGACGATCAAATCAGGATTAATATCCAGTAAGCGGTCTCTCATCACTGAAACCTTATCTTTCCCTATCGTTTTATGGGTGGCTTGCAGTTGGCGATTTATATTAGTGATACAAACCACATCGGAATCCAGTATGGTGATTTCTTCAATCCCTGCTCTGACCAAGGCTTCTGCAGCATAGGAACCTACCCCTCCAACTCCAAATACTGCAATGTGCTTTCTAGTAAAACTTTTTAAGGAGTATTCGTTGGCTAATAATTCCGTTCGTTCAAACTGATTATCCATCTCTTCACCCTTTGATTATAAAATATTGTAGCTATTATTGCAAAATATTGCCCATCAAAAAACCCGCCATGCCGTCTTTATCGAGTGTTTTGAAACCTGCGCTCGCAGGTGGGTACCCTGCTACTCGCTTTGCAAGTCCAGAAACTGGCATGTGCTCTGCGGGTAAACTCCGGGTTCCCAATGTAATAGTGTTGGCTCAAAACATATTCGATGTGACGCACACAGCAGGCTGATTAACTATACCTAATAATACCATAAAACTCGCAAACATTCAATCCTTATCCCATCAGTAAATCCTCTTCTTAAGAATTTTCCTGTGAAGAGTTTAGATTAATATGGAGTTCCTTTAATTGCTCTTCATCAATGGTTGTCGGCGCCTCTGTTAAAAGACAAGTGGCATTTTGAGTTTTGGGAAAAGCGATTACCTGACGAATGTTTTCTTCATGAGCCAAGATCATCACTAAGCGGTCTAATCCATAGGCGACACCCCCATGAGGGGGGGTTCCATATCGAAAGGCTTCCAGTAAAAAACCGAATTTTTTATAAGCTTCCTCTTTTGTGAAGCCCAGGGCCTGAAACATTTTTTCCTGAACGTCCGAGGTATGAATCCGAATGCTTCCCCCACCAATTTCATGACCGTTTAAGACTAAGTCATAAGCTCTTGCCCGGGCATCTTCCGGTTTTTTCTCTAATAATAACAGGTCCTCATCGACGGGCGCCGTGAATGGATGGTGCATGGCAGTTAACCGATTGCTTTCCTCATCTCGCTCGAATAATGGAAACTCCGTAACCCAAAGAAAATTGTACTGGTCTTCTCTATAAAGATTTAATTGTTTCCCTAGTTTGTTTCTTAGGTTACTCAGTGCCCCGTGAACTATGGAGGGGTCATCTGCAACAAACAAAAGCAGGTCTCCAACTTTGCCTTCGGTTTTATCTAGGATACTTCGAATCTCCGACGCTGAAAGAAACTTAGCAATGGGAGAGTTCACACCATCAGTATTGATTTTGAGCCAAGCTAGTCCCTTCGCGCCATAATCCTTTGTGTATTTTTCGAGGTTGGTGATATCTTTACGACTGAAATTATCCGCCTCACCAGTGACATTGATCGCTTTAATCATTCCGCCCTTTTCTATGGTACTGGAAAAAACTTTGAAATCCGATTCCTTCAAGCTTTCGGTAACGTCGATGAGCTCCAGTCCAAATCGAGTATCCGGTTTATCATTTCCATAACGCTCCATCGCTTCTTTATAAGTCATCCGAGGAAAAGGCAGGGATATGTCTGTTCCCTTAATTCCCTGTAACACATGTGCCATCATTCTTTCATTGATATCCATAATATCCATTTCATCCACAAAAGACATTTCACAGTCGATTTGAGTGAACTCCGGTTGACGGTCTGCTCGTAAATCTTCATCTCTAAAACATTTTACAATTTGAAAATATCGATCGGTGCCTGAGACCATCAAAAGTTGTTTGAACAATTGAGGTGATTGAGGCAAGGCATAAAATTTTCCTTGATTCACACGACTGGGAACGATGTAATCCCGGGCCCCTTCAGGAGTCGGTTTCGTAAGAATTGGGGTTTCCACCTCCACAAAAGCTTCTTTATCCAAAAAATCCCTTACCAGCTTGGTAACATCATGTCGCAGCTTAAGGTTTTGTTGCATGTTCTGTTTACGTAGATCTAAATAACGATATTTCAACCGTAAATTTTCAGAAACCTGGTCATCATCTTTTATGTAGATCGGCGGAGTTTTTGCTTCGTTTAAGACCTCTACTTGTTCAACAAAAATTTCCACTTCTCCCGTGGGCATTTCCAGGTTCTTTGAATGCCTCTCAAAAACCTTGCCTTTCACAACTATTACATACTCAGACCCTAAAGTCTCTCCAATTGTAAAGGCTTCCTCTGATACTTCCTGGTCAAATACAACTTGGCTGATTCCAGTCTTGTCCCGTAAATCCACAAAAATCAACCCACCTAAATCTCTTCGCTTTTGAACCCATCCTGCCAAGGTAACTTCTACTCCGATGGACTCCTTCCTTAAAGTTCCAGCCATATGAGTACGCTTTAATTTTTCCATAAATTTAACACTCCTTTTCCATTGCTTCTTGAGACTGGTCAGTATCACGTTTTTAAGTTTTATTCCTCGATCGGGTACTATAGTTTATATTTCGATTATAAGAAAGGATTATTTCGTCGTTCTTCTTCCAGTGTGGTTTTGGGTCCATGGCCAGGATAGATTGTAAAATCCTTTTCCAAAGTTAAGAGCTTCGTTTTAATGGAAGAAATCAATTGCTCATGGTCTCCACCTTCCAAATCGGTTCGACCCACCGATCCCTTAAAGAGAGTATCACCCGTTATCAGACACCCTTCCACCAGAAAAGTGCACCCACCGGGACTATGACCGGGAGTATGAATAACTTGTATTTTCAAATCTCCTAAATCTAATATATCTCCATCTTGCAGGGTTTTAGCATCACTAAAATGCGTCGCCTCCATAGGCATCCTCGCCGAATAATTTAACTCGGCATCCCGTAAAATATATTGATCCTCTTCATGAACATACACTGGAACATCCCATTCTTTTACAAGCCCTTCAATGCCACCAATATGATCTCCATGGGCATGGGTTAATAGAATGCCTTGTAGTGTCAGTTGTTCTTTTCTAAGCAAAGATTGGATCTCTTGGCTGCTCCCTCCGGGGTCCACCACCACCGCTTCTTTTGTTTTTTCATCTCCTAAAATATAGGCATTCACGCCATAAATTCCAACTTCCAGCTTATGAAAAATCATAAAATATTCCTCCTTCAAAAAGGCATTTAGAATGTTTTCTTACTATCCAGCAATAAGGTTACCGGTCCGTCATTAGTCGATGACACCTGCATATGAGCTTGAAAAACTCCGGTCTTTACAAGTAAGCCCTGCTGTTCGCATGCAAAAACAAATTTCTGATATAGACGATTAGCCTCTTCCGGCTTCCCGGCGTTGGAAAAACTAGGTCTTCTGCCTTTCCGACAGTCCCCCAGCAAGGTAAACTGAGAGACCGCTAAAATGGACCCTTGTTCATCCAACAACGAACGATTCATTTTATCATTTTTATCTTCAAAGATTCGCAGATTACAAATTTTTTCGGCCAACAGGGTAGCATCTTCTTCCCGGTCTCCTTCTTCAACTCCAAGATAAATCAGCAGACCTTTTCCGATACTTCCCTTTATCTGTTCTTCCACCTTTACAGAGGCTTCCTTCACTCTTTGTACTACCGCTCTCACATAAATCCCCCTTCATTAATTTTTTACTCGATAAGCATCAAAAACTCCTTGAATATGCTTTAGCTTCTCAATCAGTTTTGTAAGCTGTTCTGTACTATTAATTTCCAATGTCAGATTAACAAAAGCAATTTTTTCTTTATTCGTCCTTGCATTTAAGGAGTTGACAGTTATTTTTGACTCAGATAATAGAAAAGTTATTTCCGTTAAGAGACCTTTTCGGTCTGTAGCTTCCACTTCAATCTCCACTTGGAAATCCTGAGCTTTATTTACATCCCACTCCACTTCAATAAATCGATCCTTCATCTCTTGGGTTCCAGAAATAGTGGAACAATCTTTTCGATGAATAGAAACCCCTCTTCCCCTTGTAATATACCCGATGATTTCATCTCCGGGAACGGGATTACAACATTTGGCAAATCGTATCAATATGTTATCTACACCTTTAACTGTAATACCTTGGGAAAGTTTCTTTTTGTCCTGGCTCCTCTTAGGTTTAACATAGTTTTCCGGTATTTTTTCTGGCTCAGTGTGTCTTAAGGTATAATCCTCTTTATCATTTTCCGTTTGTTCCTTGATTCTCGATAACACTTGATTAATCGTCACACCGCCATAACCGATGGCCGCATATAAGTCTTCCGTATATTTATAGCCTAATTTTTCGATAATGGGATCAAGAATTTTATTTTTCAGTGCTTTATCCGCATTGATACTCTCCCGCTTCAGAGCCTTTTCAAGGCTGGTCTTTCCTTTTTCAATGTTCTCTTCTTTTCGTTCTTTCTTAAACCATTGTTTGATTTTTGTTTTTGCTTGAGAGCTTTTGACAATATTCAACCAATCCCGACTGGGACCATTGCTATTGGATGAAGTTAAAATCTCTACAATGTTGCCGTTCTTTAATTTATAATCCAGGGGGACAATCCTGCCGTCCACTTTAGCTCCCACACAATTGTTTCCTATATCCGAATGGATTTTATAGGCAAAATCTATGGGGGTAGAACCAATCGGTAAATTGATTACTCGCCCTTTAGGTGTAAAAGTGTAGACTTCATTGGTAAACAAGTCAACCTTCAAGGCTTCCATGAACTCTTGGGGATCCTTCGTTTCCTTTTCCCATTCCAACATTTGACCTAACCAGGTTAGTTTGTTCTCAATGTCTCCGCTGGTTTCTTTGGATTCTTTATATTTCCAATGGGCTGCGATACCATACTCTGCAATACGGTGCATATCCCATGTTCTTATTTGAATTTCCAATGGTTCCCCGGTATCACATATTACAGTGGTGTGCAGTGATTGATACATATTCGGTTTTGGCATGGCAATATAATCTTTAAATCGTCCAGGAATCGGCTTCCACATGGTATGAATCACTCCAAGGACACCGTAACAATCTTTAACATTATCAACAATAACCCGTACCGCAAGGAAGTCGAATATTTCTTCAAAGGTTTTATCCTGATTCATCATTTTTTTATAAATACTATAAAAGTGCTTGGGTCGTCCACTGATCTCACTGTTGATATCAAAGTCTTTTAACTTGATTTCAATACTCTTTATAACATTATTAATTAAGACTTCCCGATCCTTTCGTTTAATCGAAACTTTTTCTACTAGGTCATAATAACCTTCTTCATCGATATAGCGAAGACATATGTCTTCAAGCTCCCATTTGATTCTGGAAATTCCCAGGCGATGAGCTATGGGTGCATAGATCTCTAAGGTTTCCTGAGCTTTTTCCTTCTTTTTGTGTTCACTTTGATATTTTAGGGTCCTCATGTTATGCAAGCGATCTGCAAGTTTGATCAATATCACCCTAATGTCCTTGGCCATGGCAATAAACATTTTTCGCAGATTTTCCGCTTGGCGCTCTTCCCGGGAATTAAAGGAAAAACGGGTCAGTTTCGTGACCCCTTCCACAAGCATCGCAACCTCTTCTCCGAATTTGTTGCTGATATATTCATAGGTATATTCCGTATCTTCAATAACATCATGCAAAAGCCCCGCTGCAATAGTACTGCTATCCATTTTAAGTTCTATTAAAATTTTTGCCACTTCCACAGGATGAATGAAGTACTTTTCTCCGGATTTTCGGTATTGTCCCTCATGGGCATTTTCTGCAAAGTTATAAGCCTCAATGATTAATTCAACATCGCATTGAGGATTTGATTCTTCAATTATCGAAATAAGATTTTCTAGCATTTTTATCACCCTTTAAGTAGCAAAATTCAGTCCATAACCCAAACTTAGTATTCGATTAAGCTTTCTACTTTATACTCTTTTAATAAGTCTTTGCCTTTTAAGAAGGAAAGTACCATTAAAAAGTTAATGGATACCACTTCTCCCCCCAGTTCTTCGATCAGTTTTGTGGTGGCGAGGACCGTCCCTCCTGTGGCCAAAAGATCATCAACGATTGCAACCCGTTGCCCTTTTCGAATAGCATCCTTATGGATTTCAATGATATCGGTCCCGTACTCCAGCTCATATTCGTAGGATAGGGTTTCTGCAGGAAGCTTTCCGGGCTTTCGCACCGGGACAAAGCCTGCACCGATTTTGTATGCAATGGGCGTACCCATAATAAATCCCCGGGCTTCCGGCCCCACAATAAGATCAATGTTTAAACTTTCGAGTTGTTTGGCCATTTCATCCACCACGTATTGAAAAGCCACTTTATCCTTTAGTAACGTGGTAATATCTTTAAAATTGATTCCTTCCTTGGGAAAATCTTGGATCTCTCTAATTTTGCTCTTAATATCCAACAGAATCGCTCCTTTAAATGAATTTCATTTATAATAGAATAGTACTATTATATCTTCTCTCTTTGATTTTATCAACATCTAGCTAATCATTCACAAGAATTTGTTTGAATAGATAGGCTCCACTCAATAAATATCCTGCCCAACTTAGAATCGGTATGGAAAGCAACGTCGTTCCATAGTCCGCCACCATAATCATTGTAGACGCTATAATCACGGCAGCAACCACGATGCTGTTTCCCACTCTTTTCGTCTGCTTTTGAATTTCCCTCGAAACTTCTTTAGACTCTTCATTAATCACATGTACCGTGAACTTCTCGTCCTCCATCTTCTGCAGGATGCTTTTCAACTGCCTAGGCATGGACTTTAAGCTGAATAAAACATCCTGAGAATAACTAAAGTATTCCTTCGCAAGACTCTCGGGATGATACTTCCTTTTGTAAATATCCTTCATGAAATCCTTCATAACCATAGCAATACTAAATCGTGGGGATAATTGATTGACCGTGGATTCTAAAGAAATCAAGGCCTTCAATAAAAGAATAAACTGACTGGGAAACTTAACACCATTATTGTAAGCGATATCCATAAATTGTCGCAGAGCAACCCCCAGCTTTAACTCCTTAAGGGGCTTATCATAATACTCGTTGATAAAAAAAGAAATATCCTCTTTCAAACGGCGGATGTTGGTTTCATAACCGATGGCATTTATTTCACGAATAAGATTAAAAATTTTATCCACGTCTTTTTTTCCTACAGCAATAAACAGGTTTGTTATAAAGTTTATGCTATCTTTATCCAAAAAACCTACGACGCCAAAATCAATATAGGCGATTTTCCCCTGGGGAGTGATAAATATGTTTCCGGGATGGGGGTCTCCATGAAAAAATCCGTACACAAATACTTGTTCTAAAAAAAGATGGGTGTTATCCAATGCTAATTGATGGTGATCAATGATGGGGTTTTGAAGGGTCTCCTTATGTATAATTTTATAGCCCTTTATTTTCTCCATGGTAAGGACTTTTTTATTGCTGAACTCCCAGTATATTTTGGGAATATACAGTTCTTCTTCTCTTTTAAAATTATTGGAAAAACGCTCCGCATTCTTCCCTTCCAATGTATAATCCAGTTCCCGCTGGATGCGAAAACGAAACTCTTCTATTATATCTTGGAAACTATAAGCTTTGTTTTTATAAAAATGTTCATCCATGACTTTTGCCAAAGTGTTTAGAATTTCCAGATCATCTTTTATCAAGCTCTCTATCTTTGGGCGCTGAATTTTCACAACAACTTCTTCTCCGGTTTTTAAAACCGCTTCATACACCTGTCCTATAGACCCCGATGCTAAAGGTTTTTGATTAAAGTAGTAGAAAGTACCGTCAATGGACTGCTCTGAATTTCTGTCAAAAACTTCCCTTGCCGCTTCAAAGGAAAACTCCTCCACCTGATCCTGAAGTTTTTCCAGCTCTTCGATGATTTCCTCAGAAAAAATATCCCGTCTTGTTCCCATCATCTGACCAAGTTTTACAAAGGTTGGTCCGAGCTCTTCACAAGCCTTTCGAATCCTTACCCCCGGAGTATCTTGATGAGTGTTTCGACGAATTTTCAGTACTCTTTTGGGGATATATCCTTTCTTCCGCATACTATCGGCTAAAAAAGTAAATCCATATTTAACCAATACCTCTCCGATTTTCTTATACCGTCGAATAGTTCCATACTTTCGATTAATAATCAAGTTAACCACCCCCTAGCAAATTCATATTCCGACCCGATTGGAAAAAGGGCAATAACACTTATTGTGTATTATTACCCTCTAAAGCTTTGTTTAAC
>CAZTIJ010000063.1:0-10700 GCA_964613365.1 uncultured Clostridiaceae bacterium
CTTTTTACTGCCTGAAGGCCATGAGGATCTGGAGTTGACCATTGGACAGGACTACTCCATCGGATACGAATCCCATACCGATGAAAAAGTACGTCTGTTTATTACGGAATCCTTTGCCTTTAGAGTGTTGGATCCCGCCTTGATCATTAATTTCAAGATATAAAGGCACGATGGAGGACAGAAGACATTCTCATAATGAGAAAAAGCAACCGTAACCTCCATAAAAAAACTCCATAAATGGGGAATCGACGAATCAAATTATCAAAATGATAACTTTTTATCATTTTGATAATTTTTTTGCCCCATTTTCCCGAAAGTATGATAGGATAAAAAGAGAAGCACTGAAAATCCTGGGGTGTGTAATTGGCATGGTAATTGCAAGGATACTTAGGTAAGAGCCAAGACCAATAACCTTAGGAGGAGTCGTATGGAAAAAATAATCCTTGAAATATTAAAAGAGGAAATCAAGCCGGCAACGGGATGTACGGAACCGGTGGCGGTGGCCTATGGCGCAGCCTTAGCCTCGGAGATTTTGGCAGAAGAGGTAAAGGAATTAAAAATCCTGGTGAACGCCAATCTATTCAAAAACGGTATGGGGGTGTTTGTTCCCGGAACCAGGAAGAAGGGCCTGCATTGGGCGGCGGTCCTGGGAGCCTTACTGGGAGACGGAAAAAAGGAACTGGAAGTTCTGGAAGGCCTACCGGAGAACAGTGAACAGTTGGGAGAGGCATTTTTGAACACCCATGAAGTTTCCGTAGATTATATTGAAAAGAAGGCGGAGGTATTTGTTCAGGTATCGGCCCTTGGGAAGGAAAACCATAGTCGGGTGGTGATCGAAAAAAGCCACGACAATGTGGTTTTAAAAGAGAAGAACGGAAAAACCCTATACCTTCAAGGTCGGGAGAACAGCATTAAATATCCTCGGAAGTTTCTTCAAGAGGCCCTTAGGATCCCGGAGCTAATCCAGGGGGTAAGAGCCTTGGGGGCCAAGGATTTGGAGTTTTTGTATCCCGTGATCCAGAAAAACCGAGAAATCGGAAGCCATGGACAAAGGAGAAAATTAGGTATGGGCGTGGGCTATTCCCTTACCGCCTTAATGAAAGAGAAGACCCTCGGAGAAGACGTAATCAACAAAGCCAAAGCCCTTACGGCAGGGGCTTCGGACGCCCGAATGTCGGGAGCTTCCTATACGGTATATAGTTGCGCCGGCAGCGGCAATCAGGGTCTGGCCGCATCCCTTCCCGTGTTGGTTATGGCGGAGGAGTTGGGCCTTGGAAAAGAGCGACTGCTCCGAGGCCTGGCCCTTAGCTTCATGGTCACCATTTATGTGAAAAACCGAATCGGAAGGCTGTCGGCTCTCTGTGGTTGCGGCATTGCTGCCGGCGTGGGAAGCGCCGTAGCCCTGGGGGATTTCATGGGAATGTCCCCGGAAAAAATTGAAAAGGGAGTTCAAAACATCATCGGAAACCTAACGGGGATGATCTGTGACGGTGCGAAGCCCGGTTGTGCATTGAAACTTTCCACCTCTGTGGGAGCCGTAATGGAGATGATGTTCCTGGCGGATAAGGGAACGGGTTTTTCGGAAGGGGAGGGAATCAATGGAGATACCTTACAACAAAGCATTGAAAACCTAGGTGCCCTGAGCACCCAAGGAATGGAAAGCGCCGATGAGTTGATACTGAGGCTGATGGTAGCCCAAAACCCGGAGATAAGAGGAGATAACAATGGAGGAAAACCAAGCAAAGCTACAATCCATTAAAGAAACCGTAGAACAAATTGCAGAAGTGATTGCCATGGTCCTGGGGATCGAGGTGAGCATCATCGATCAAAAGGGGGAGCGCCTCTACGTTACCGGTGCCTATCAGGACAGCATCGAACCCTATGTGTCCCTGGATTCGGTGTTTTCCGAGGTGCTGGAAGGGAAAACCGAGCAGGCGGTGACGGACAAGTTGCAGTCCATGACCTGTAGAGACTGCTCCTATCGGGACAGATGTTTGGAGCTGGCCAACCTCTGCGCCCCCATAACCCTGGAGGGAAAGATTCTGGGACTCATCAGTCTGATTGCCTTTGAAGACGAACAGCGTCAACGGCTGGTGGAAAACCAGGAAGCCTACCGGATGTTCATCGATAAAATGGCAAATTTTCTTGAGAGCAAGATGATGGAGGAACAGTCAAAGCATCAAATTTCCAGCCAGAAGATCCAGCTGGAGGCCATATTAAACGGTGTGGATGAAGGGATCATCGGAGTCAATCCCCGGGGGGAAATTCGGTTTATCAACGAAAATGCAGAAAAACTATTGGGGAAATCGGAAAAGGCCTTAAAGGGAAGACCCCTGTCCCAGGTTTTCCGACATTTCGAACGGATAGAAAAAGCCTTAAAGGAAATCACCCAGGATAAACGTCCGGGGGATCGGCTGATATCCAAACCCCTGGCGGCAAAGAACGGCAAGGAAGCCCGATACTTCCTGGGAAATTATAATCCCGTAGGAAAAGAAGGCACGGATATCGGCGGGATTTTAAGCTTTCGCCCCTATCGGGATATCTATCAAATGGCCCAGGAGGTCCATCGGGAGGAAGCCTTTGTGGGCTTTGACTCCATCGTGGGAGAAAGCAAAGCCTTAGAGGAAACCATACAGATAGCCAAGGCCGCGGCAAAACAGACCTCCACGGTACTCATCCAAGGGGAAAGCGGTACGGGAAAGGAAATGTTTGCCAAGGCCATCCACCTGGCAAGCCCCCGGCGGGATAAAAGCTATATTCCCATCAACTGCGGGTCGATCCCCGAGGCGTTGTTGGAGAGTGAATTATTCGGCTACGAGGCCGGGGCTTTTACCGATGCCCATAAAAAAGGTAAAAAAGGAAAGTTTCTGATGGCCCATGGAGGAACGATTTTTCTTGATGAAATCGGAGACATGCCCTTGAACCTGCAGGTTAAGTTGCTTCGGTTTCTGGAAGACGGCGTAATTGAACCCCTGGGTTCCCTGAAATCGAAATATGTGGATGTGCGGGTGATTGCAGCCACGAATCAAAATCTGGAAGAACTGATGGAGAAAAAGCTGTTCCGGGAAGACCTGTTTTATCGTCTGAATGTGGTGCCCGTCCGGATCCCTCCCCTGCGGGAGCGAAAAGAGGATGTGGATATTCTTGCGGAGGTGTTCCTTAGAAGGTATGAAGAACGATTTGAGAAGGAGGGCAAACATCTTTCCGTGGAAGCAAAAAAAGCATTGCAGGAATATTCCTGGCCGGGAAATGTCCGGGAGCTGGAAAACTGTATGGAGTATGCCCTGAATATTTCCAAGGACCGGGTGATCCATAAAGAGGATCTGCAAAAACGGGTGGTGGCTCAGGGAAGGAAAGGCCCAGAGCTTGTAGAGATTGAGCCGTTGGAAGTGATGGAGAAAAAAATGATTCAACAGGCACTGCTGCAGTGCGGGAATCGAACAGCGGCGGCAAAGGTTCTGGGTATCGGACAGGCTACGATTTATCGAAAGATGAAAAAATACAACCTATCCTAAAGAAGTTCACCATCCCCGGGGGGAACCGGGGATTATCGGTTGACAACTTTGCCGGGAAAGCATAGAATAAAAATAATAATGGGCAGGTGTTTTTTGCCCAAAAGAGGAGACGGTACTATGGAAATTGTTGAAATCCTAAAAGCACTGGGAGACGAAACCCGGGTGCGAACGCTACACCTGATCCAGGAAAAACCCCTCTGTGTCTGTGAAATTCAGGAAATCTTGGGGATTTCCCAGTCCAACACTTCAAGACATTTGATCAAGCTTAAGCATGCAAAACTGATCCGTGGTGATAAAAAGGCTCAGTGGGTCTATTATTCCCTGGATTCCCACACTTTTGAAAAATATCCTTTTTTGGAAGAGCTGATGAAAAACCTGAATCAATACAAGGACTTGGAGGAGGACCGAAAGGCCTTACGAAAACTACAGGAACAGGGCATTTCCTGTGAAAAGTTAACGAAAACCTAGACTTTCCATAAGGGAAAGTCTTTTTTTGAAGGAATCCCCGGGGTTGGACCTGGCCTGGGAGAGGGACAAAAACCATGAGAAGTCCAAAAGGCATCGAAAATCATAGAACAGAAAGGAACAAATCCATGAACGCAGAGATCTTATCCGTAGGTACAGAACTATTGCTGGGGGACATCGTGAACACCAATACCCAGTACATTGCAAGAGGCCTGGCAGAACTGGGTATCAACGTGTATCGCCAATCGGTGGTGGGGGACAATCCCCGGCGCATAAAAAGCAGCATGGAGGAGAGTCTTCACCGGGCGGATCTGTTGATCGTTACCGGTGGACTAGGACCGACCAAGGATGATTTGACCCGGGAGGTGGCGGCGGAACTGCTGGGAAGGAAGCTGGTTCTCGATGAAGGAATTCTCGAGGCCATCCGGGGTTTCTTTGATCGAATTCAGGTACCCATGGAGAAAAGCAATAACAAACAGGCCTATCTGCCGGAGGGGAGCCTCCCTATGGAAAATCCCCACGGCACTTCTCCGGGAATCTTACTGGAACAGGGGAAAAAGACCTTGATCCTTCTTCCCGGACCGCCGCGGGAGATGAAACCCATGTTTGATCAGCAGGTGCGTCCCTATCTTAAGAAGTATGAGCAGGGGATTGTCAAATCCAAGGTGCTCAACATTTTCGGCATCGGAGAAAGCACCATGGAAGCCATGGTGGAAGACTTGATGGAGAATCAGGACAACCCATCCCTGGCCCCTTACTGCATGGAGCAGGGACTGATTCTTCGAATTACCGCAAGGGCTTCGGAGGAAGCGGCGGCAAACACCATGATTCGCTCCTTAGAAAAGAAAGTACGGGACCGTTTAGGGGGTTATGTCTACGGTGTGGAGAATGAAAGCCTGGAAGAAGTGGTGGTGAAGGGCTTAAAAAAGAAGGGCTACACCATAAGCGTGGCGGAGTCCTGCACCGGAGGCTTGGTATCGGCGGCCATTACCAATGTGCCCGGGGCCTCGGGGGTCTTTCCTCTTTCCGTGGTTGCCTACAGCGAAGCATCGAAAAACAAATGGCTCGGGGTCCCTGAAAAAATCCTGAAAAGCCACGGAGCGGTGAGCAAAGAGACGGCCCTTGCCATGGCAAGGGGGGTTCGGGAACAGGCAAATACCACTCTGGGACTTTCGATCACCGGGGTCGCCGGTCCCGATGGAGGAACGGAGAAACATCCCCTAGGGAAAATACACATTGCCCTGGTTTTCGGGGAGCGGACCTTTCATGAAGAAAAGCAGCTTTTGGGAGACCGCCATGGAATTCGGCGGTTTGCCACAAAGCATGCATTAAATCTAGTCAGAAAAGTGGTGGAGGAAGCATGACAGAAAAAAAGATATTGATTATCGGCGGCGGAGCCAGCGGTTTAACCGCGGCCATTTCCGCCGCAAGACAGGGAGGCAAGGTTGTTTTGATCGAAGGCTTGCCCCGGGTGGGAAAGAAAATCCTTGCCACGGGAAACGGTCGATGCAACCTATCGAACATTGCCGGGGATACCAGCCGTTACCATGGGGAAAACCCCGGGTTTGTGCAGGCGGTATTTTCTCAGGTGGACGTGGAAGCCACCCTTGACTTTTTTCGCCTGCTGGGTCTGGAGACCAAGGTGGAGGAAGGGGGAAAGATTTTTCCTCTATCGGATCAGGCAAGCAGTGTGTTGGATGTTCTCCGCTATGAAGTCCACCGCCTGGGGGTCCGACAAATCCTGGGGGATCCCGTGGTATCCCTGGAGAAAAAAGGTCGGGGATTTACCTTGGAAACTGCATCGGGGGAAAGTCTTTCGGGGGATCGGGTGATTTTGGCCACGGGGGGAAAGGCCGCACCGAAACTGGGAGGCTCCGGCAGCGGGCACAGCCTGGCAGAGGCCCTGGGTCATTCCGTAACACCGGTATTTCCCGCCCTGGTACAAATCAAGTGCAAAAATTCCAATTTCCGAAGCATGAAAGGAGTCAAAATTCAAGGTAGCATTCGTTCGGAGAGCAACGGGAAAGTGTTGAGGGAGGAAGCCGGGGAAATACTGTTTACGGACTACGGGGTATCGGGGCCCCCGGTGTTACAGCTGAGTCGGGGTATTGCAGGGGCTTTGCATAGGGGCGGAGAGCCTCGCATCGTGATTGATTTTTTCCCGAAAATCCCCGGGGAAAAATTGTACGAGACCTTGTGGATGCTTTTCAGTCTGGAGGGGAAAAAACCCCTGGACCTTAGTTTGGTCGGTCTGCTAAACAAGAAAGTGATTCCGGTGCTACTAAAGGAAATCGGTCTAACGGACTTGAAAAAGCCCTGTGAAACCATGGGGGACCAGGAAATACAGCAGTTGTGCAGGCTTCTAAAAGCCTGTGTGTTCATCCCCACCGGGACCTTATCCTGGAAGGACGCCCAAGTGACCGCAGGGGGGATTCAAACGGGAGAAGTCCATGGGAAAACCCTGGAGTCTAAAATCCTACCGGGTCTGTACTTTGCCGGAGAAGTGCTGGATATCGACGGTGACTGTGGAGGGTTTAACCTCCAGTGGGCCTGGTCGTCGGGGATCCTAGCGGGAGAAAGGGCCGCCCGGTAAGCAAAAAAGACAGTGAAAAAGCTACCGAAGATCGTAATTCGGTAGCCTTTTGTACTGTCTTTTTTTTATTTACCCTTGGGGATTCGTATATAAAAATGATTCCCCTGATCATTGACGTCCAAATCCACGGTGCCTTGGTGTTTTTCTATCAAAGAACGTACCATATAGAGTCCGAATCCGTCGCCCTTTTCCTTGGTAGAGAAACCCTTCTCAAAAATTCGGTCCCGGTGTTCTTCGGAGATCAACGGAAGGTTGTTGCTTACACGAAATACATACCCATGGTCTTCTTCGTAGATTTCAATGCTTAACCTGCGGTTTTCCTCGGGGTACTCATCCATGGCTTCAAAGGCATTTTTAATGAGGTTGGTCAAAGCTTTCACCAGGTCATAGATATTCACCGGAAGGGAACTGGGAAGCTCCAGGGTGTTGATATTGACTTCAATGCCCCGTTCTTTCCCCTGCATAAAGGCATCATACATCACGACCTCGAGTTCCGGGATCCCGATCTCATAGGTATCATAGATCATTTTTCCCTGGCCGGAAATCTTATTTAAGTACTTTAACGCCCGATCGGTATGGCCGAGGTGGATCAAGCCTTGGATGATCTGTAAATGATTGGAAAAGTCATGTTTGTACATCCGAAGCTTTTCATTCAGTTCCTCGCTTAGGGTCAGTCGGTAGTGGGCGGTTTCCTTCTCCGTGGCAATATTGGAGAGGATTATGATTTCCACAAAAATCCAGATGGAGATCAAAGTGCTGATAAAAATCAACAAATAGAGGTTCAGCCGTAGGGGTCCCTGGATAGACTGAATCAGGGAAGCCTCGGGAACCCCAACGGTCAACTGGCCGGGAAAGGAATCCAGGGTCCGTTGATAAAAGACCGTGGCTTCGCCATCGACGGTAAGGGTCTGAAAATCCTCATGATGTAATATTTGCTGTTGCAGCTCGGAAGGAAAATCCTGCTCCGCTCCGGGGCTGAAGGCTTCGTTGTTTTCATTCCAAAGAGCGATCCCGGTGCCTTCCCCGAGAAAAACATTCTGGTAAAGTTCTTGAAAATTTTCGGGGTGGATCAGAGAAACCATATAACCCACGGGGCGGGTACCTTCAAGATTGGTAATGCTTTGGACATGAAGGAGGGCTTGGGAAAAGCCATCGAGGCCTGCCTCTTCCAGGGAAAGGGGATCAAAAACCTCCTTCACGGGGAGGAAATGCCATCCCTCTTCCAGTCCCTCCGCCATCAGATCCTGATAGAAAGAAGTTTCGGTAAAATCTTCCTGCCAGATCTCCTCGGTGGTAAAGCGGTGCCCTTCCAAGGAGAAAATGCTGCTGTGGGCCAGATAGGGGCTCCGGTTTTCAATTTCCGCAAGCTGTCGGTCCATATAACCGTGGAAGTTCTCCTGGGCCTGCTCCGGAAGCAAAGAGTAATCCTCCACCCCTTTTTGGATCCCGGGCTGAGCGGTGTGTTCCTCCAGCCGGCGGACCAGCTCCTGGGCGGTTTGGTCCAGGGAAGAGGCGGTGCGTTCCAGGGATTCTTCGATGTTTGCCAGTTTGTCTTCCTTTACGGCACCGATGGTCTGTCGTTGGATTAAAAACACATTAAACAGTATGGGAAGATAGATCAGAAGTAAAAAGAGAATCAATAGTCGTACCTGTAACGGTCGTTTATCTTTGATTAAATACAGTATTTTTTTCATTGGGCCGTCCCTTCCTTAATATAGTATGAAATTAGGAATCCATGAGTATACACTACAGTATAGAGGGAAATCCGACAAAATTCAACAAATTTCTATACTGCAACCCCCTATAGGACCAGGGTAATCGTGGAGAAAGGGGGGATCGGAGAGGGTGAAAGGAGATTTTTGCAAGGGGGCGGCAGGAAACTGCTAAAAATTTTTAAGACTTACACAAATTCCCCCTATAAATAACCCTGTTTTTTTACTATAATGAAACTGTGTGCAAACTAGTTTTAGAAACTTCAGATTTGTTAAATGTACATCAATATTATTATATAAAAGGAGGAATGAAAATGGCAAGAAAAACACAAACCATGGATGGAAATGCTGCAGCATCCTATGTATCCTATGCTTTTACCGATGTGGCAGCGATCTATCCGATCACCCCTTCGTCCAACATGGCAGAAAATGTTGATGAATGGAGCGCCAACGGCAAGAAGAACATTTTCGGACAGCAGGTACGGGTATCCGAGTTACAATCCGAGGGTGGCGCCGCAGGGGCCGTGCACGGTTCCTTACAAGGGGGCGCCCTTACAACCACCTATACCGCATCCCAGGGACTGCTGCTTATGGTACCGAACATGTACAAAATCGCCGGGGAATTATTACCGGGTGTGTTTCATGTAAGTGCACGGGCCCTAGCGGGTCACGCATTATCAATCTTTGGGGATCACTCCGATGTAATGGCAACAAGACAAACAGGCTGTGCCATGCTCGCCTCGGGAAGTGTACAGGAGGTCATGGACCTTGGAGGCATCGCTCACTTAGCATCGATCAAATCCAGCGTACCCTTCGTACATTTCTTTGACGGTTTCAGAACCTCTCATGAAATGCAAAAAGTGGAACTGATTGAATACGATGAGTTCGAAGAATTGGTGGATAAGGACAAGATTCAGGAGTTCAGAAACAAATCCTTAAATCCTCAAAGTCCGGTCCTTCGGGGAACCGCTCAGAATCCCGATGTGTTTTTCCAGGCCAAGGAAGCCTCCAATCCCTATTACACCGACTTGCCCGATGTGGTAAACCACTACATGGAAAAAATCAGTGAAAAAGTCGGAAGGGAATACAAGCCCTTTACCTATTACGGAGCAAAGGACGCGGAACGGGTGATCATCGCCATGGGATCCGTAACGGAAACCATTGAGGAAACCGTGGATTACTTGATTGAAAAGGGAGAGAAGGTCGGCGCCATTAAAGTCCACCTATACAGACCTTTTTCCGCAAAGTATTTCTTCGACGTATTCCCCACCACGGCGAAAAAAATCGCGGTGCTGGACCGAACCAAAGAGCCGGGAGCCCTGGGAGAGCCTTTATACCAGGATATTCAAAGCGTTTTCTATACCAAGGAAGACCGACCGATGATCGTAGGCGGTCGATACGGACTGGGTTCAAAGGACACCACCCCCAGCCAGATTAAAACCGTCTTCGACAACTTAAAGGAAGAAACACCGAGAAACGGTTTTACCGTAGGGATCAACGATGATGTAACCCATCTAAGCCTGGATGTTACGGATAAGATTGTAACGGAACCGAAAGGAACCATCCGCTGTAAATTCTGGGGACTGGGATCCGACGGTACCGTAGGGGCCAACAAAGAGGCGATCAAAATCATCGGAGAAAACACCGATAAGTATGCCCAGGCCTATTTTTCCTATGATTCAAAGAAATCCGGCGGGGTTACCGTATCCCATCTACGATTTGGGGATGAGCCCATCCGATCCACCTACCTGATCGATGAGGCCGATTACATTGCCTGTCACAACCAGGCCTATGTAAACCAGTATGACCTAGTGAAGGGACTGAAAAAAGGCGGAACCTTCCTGCTAAACTGCCTGTGGTCACCGGAAGAGTTGGATCAGAAATTACCGGAGAGCCTGAAGAACTACATTAAGGAAAACGACATCAACTTCTATACCTTAAACGGTACGAAAATCGCCGAAGAAATCGGTCTTGGCAATCGAATCAATATGGTGATGCAGTCCGCTTTCTTTAAACTCTCCGAGGTCATTGACGTCAATGAAGCGGCGGACTTCCTGAAAAAAGCCATTGTAAAGGCCTACGGAAGCAAAGGGGAAAAAATTGTTCAAATGAACCAGAAAGCCGTGGACGAAGGGATGAATGCCCTAGTGAAGATCGACAAGGATATCATCGACAGCTGGTCGGAAGGTGGAGGAAACCAAGCCGCCTCCGGTAAGAAACCGGCGTTTATCAAGGATATTTTAGAACCGATGAATGCCCAAAAAGGGGATGAGCTTCCCGTAAGTGCCTTTGCAGATCGGGCCGACGGTACCTTCCCGCTGGGAACCACGGAGTATGAAAAAAGAGGAATCGCCGTAAACGTTCCCGAGTGGCAAAAAGAAACCTGTATTCAATGTAACCAATGTGCCTATGTTT
>CAZTIJ010000064.1:0-4033 GCA_964613365.1 uncultured Clostridiaceae bacterium
CCGTATGATTAAAGATCCGGAGGAAACTCAAAAGATGAAAACCGTTTCAAGGATTAATGATCAAGCAATGGAACGGTTGATGGAGGAGATCCCCAACAGATTAACGGAAAAACAAATGACCAAGCGTCTGGAAGAGATTTATCAGGAACTGGGCGGGGAAGGTTTTTCCTTTGAACCTATTGTGGCCTACGGAAAAAACGGAGCCAATCCCCATCACAGCCCGGGAGAAGACCGGCCTCGGGAAGGGGACAGCATACTGATCGATATCGGCTGTCATAAGAATTCCTACTCCGCAGATATGACCCGGACCCTGTTTTACAAGAAAATGACCGAGGAACAAAAAGAAGTCTACGGAATCGTTCAGGAGGCCAACCGTGTAGCAATAGAGGAGGTTCGACCGGGAGCGAGATTTTCCGATATTGATTTGGCCGCCCGAAAGGTTATTGAAAGAAGCGGTTACGGGGAGTACTTTACCCACCGAACGGGACACTCGATCGGAATCGAGGTCCATGAGTACGGAGATGTATCCATGACCAACCATGATCGGATTCAGCCGGGGATGATTTTCTCTGTGGAACCGGGAATATATCTTTCAGGAAATTTCGGCGTGCGTATTGAAGATTTGGTCCTAGTTACGGAAACCGGCGCAGAAGTACTGAATCATGTAACCAAAGAGCCGGTGGTTATGGGATAAGTCAGTGACACTGACAACTATGGCAGACCAAGCTAGAACAAGGCAGATTCTTAAGCAGGACGGCATATAAAACAAAATTTGAAATTACACACTTTAGGAGGAGACAACATGGAACTAGATCATAATCCAGCAATGTTGGTATTTTTGGGAATTTATTTTTTAATCATTATTGGAATCGGATGGCATTATTCTAAGAAGGTAAAAGACAGCAAAGATTTTATGTTGGCAGGAGGAACCTTAGGTCCGGTGGTATTAATGGGTACGCTGATCGCCACTTGGGTAGGAAGCGGAACTGTAACCGGGGGAGGGAACTCCATAGCCTATGACTTCGGGCTATGGCCCGCTATACTTTTCGGATTGACGAGTTTGATCGGTGTGGGGATTCTCTACATCATTGCACCGAAGATTCGGGCAGCAGGAAAGTATACCATTGCGGAAGCCATGGAAGACCGATACGGTGAAGGAGCCAAGGTGCTTGCCAGCGCCATTATTATTTTGGCCTTTATCGGAATTGTATCCTATCAGTTTACGGGACTGGGCATGGTGTTGAATGTGACCACGGGAATGTCCGTGGAGCTTGGAACCATTATAGCAGCGGTGCTGATTATTTTCCTTGCAACCATTGGAGGATTGATGTCCGTAGCCCCCACCGATGCTCTCAGCGCCTTTTTGATCCTTTTTGGAATCATTGTCGGTGTACCGATTGCCATCGGTACCGCCGGGGGTTGGAGCAACGTGGTGGCGGAAGTGCCGGAATCCAGCTTGACCATTTTAGGAGATTTATCGGTGATGCAGTTTATCGGCCTGGTGATTCCGACCCTATTTTTATTATTGGGAGATCAGAATATGTATCAGCGTTTGGCATCCTCTAAGGGGGATTCCGAGACAAAATTGGGAACCGTGGGTTGGGGAATCGGTCTGGTGGTGATCTATCCCGCCATTGCCATTATTGCCTTTACCGCTCGGGTTAATTTCCCGGATATCGCTGCGGGACAAGCATTAATTGCAACGACCACGATTATGCCCTTAATGGTGGGAGGGTTACTCCTTGCGGCAATCACCGCCTTTATCATTACCACCGGAAGTTCTTATTTGTTGTCCGCGGCAACAAACATCACCATGGATATTTACGGAAATTATATTAAACCCGATGCAACCAGTAAAGAAAAATTAGTGTTTACAAGGATCATGATCCCGATTATCGGAGTGTTGGCCTATGTGCTTATTCAGTACTTCCCATCGATCCTGGCAGCCCAGATGTATGCCTACACCGTATATGCGGCAGGTATTACCCCGGCGATTTTAGCGGTGTTTCTATGGAACAAGCGGGTAACGAAGGCCGGCGGGGTGTCCTCCATGATCGCCGGTGTGATTGCCACCTTGGTTGTGGAATTCGGGGATTTGATTCCCTATGACGCTGCGGTGGTATCGGTGCCGATTGCCCTTGCGGTACTGATCGTGGTAACCCTGTTGACAAAACCGGAAAAACAAATAGAACAGTAATTAAAAATAAGCAGTAGTTAAAAAAGTAAAAGGGAAACCTTCTTATACGATTCGCCTAGTCATATTGAGCTATGGCTAGGTGATTTTTTATAGGGGTTATTTATTGTTAAAGAAATGGGAATTTTGGGTATGGATGAAGGAGTACCTGAAATCAAGTTGTCTTAGGAAGAAAGGAAGACTGCATGATCCTTTAAAAGGAGGGAGACCATGAAATACAAAGGAATAGGGCTAATCATACTTGCCGCTGTTTGCTGGGGCATTAGCGGAGGAATTGGAGATATACTGATCAATAAGGGCTGGGACCCTATCGTGATTTCTTTTTATCGGGGGGCTGTGGCATGGTTATGCTTTATCCTTTGGTTTCTCTTCCATCCCAGACTGAACTGGATTACCTCGATTCGATTTCATATTTGGGCAGTGCTGGCGGGAATCGGAGTTGCGGGAAACTTCACCTTTTACTTTCTCAGTATTGAAGCGGCTAGCGTCGCAGTGGCTGTTACCTTAATGTACACCGCACCGATATTTGTTCTTCTGGTGTCCTTTATCCGCGGGGTAGAACGGTCCACCTGGTTTAAATGGGTATGTATCGTGGCTGTATTGATGGGGATCATCCTACTTACCGGAGCTTACGATATGGAAACCATATCAACGAGCTTTATGGGAACGATGGCAGGGATTACTGCCGGATTATCCTACGCACTGTTTATTTTCGGTTTTAAAAACGCTTCGGCTATCGGAAAACCCCAAGCCACGTTGATGAGTGCTTTTTTTGCTTTTACTTTTTTGCTTTTTCTTATCATGGATAAAGACCAGGCGGGTCAAGTGCTTCAATCGGCGGATATCGGATGGTTTATCCTGCTGGGTATTTTAGGAGCTGGGATTTCATTTATTCTTTATGTAATCGGAATTCGAAGAACGGCTCCCACCACTGCCTCCATGGTGGCCATGGTAGAGCCGGTAACCGCATCCTTATTCGGCATATTGCTATTGGGGAATCCATTAGATGCCGTAGAGCTACTAGGGATGGTGTTGATTCTCTTTACCACCACGGTTTTCAGCGTGAAACAAAGTAGGGAAAAAGCTCGAGGGGTTATTAAGAAAGTATAAGAATATCGGTAATAAAATACTAGGGGATTCCATCTTTAGTAAAGAAAAATTGCGCTGAATGTGATAAGATATTATTTATATTAATTAATTTACCGGAGGCCATAGAATATGTACGCGAAAGTAAAAGCTCTGGGTGCCGAGAAAGTCAAGAAATATGTAGGCATTCCCAAAGTCCTTTTTAAAAAGTTCATGGATACCAGCAGCAAAGAAGCGGTTTATGAAAGTGTCATCATCGGACTGACGATCCTTGTGTTGACTCTTTCTGCCCTGGATTTATTTTTCATCACAAATGTGGCTTATACTTCCTTTGTGGAAGTTTTTGATCTATTGGTCTGTGCTGTGTTTGCCCTAGACCTTTGGCGGCGTTATCGGCAGAAAAAATCGGAACTTTCAACCTCTGCATTTATCAAGCATCATGGCATAGAAATTTTTGCGATTATCCCTCTGGATGTTGCTTTCAGAGCTTTTCGCCTGGTACGGATTTTTCGTTTTGCGAAACTTGGCCGTTTATCAAAGCTTGGACGGGCAGGGAATTTGGGTTTAAAGTTTCTTAATAAATTCGCCAATCCCAGCTATCTACGTTATAAACGGTTTAAGACCCTGATTCAGTCGAAAGGAATGAAGGATGAATCAAAATAGGATAACCCAACGAAGAGGGAGGTGATTGATTCATTATGAATCATTCACCTCCCTCTTCGTTGAGATAGTTTCCTGCGCCTATTCTAGAAA
>CAZTIJ010000064.1:4043-10650 GCA_964613365.1 uncultured Clostridiaceae bacterium
TTGGCGGCATGGACCGCCACTCGTTGGAGATTGCTGATCAGATCCAAAAAGATAACGCCGGACTTGGGAATGCACATCTTTTGATGAATCCGATCGGTATGGTTTTTTCGAAGACTTCTTTCCATTGACCGAACTTTTCGACTTTCTTTAATCACCTGGTTTGCCAGGTCCTGATCCTCCTTTTCAAAGGCGGTTATGGCCCATTCCAGCATTCTATCCACCGAACCGTAAAATTCCTTTAGCTCCTCAATGGCATGATCGGAAAAAATCAGATCCTCATCCATTTTGCCTTCCGCCAGCTCAATAATATTTTCCGCATGGTCTCCCACTCGCTCCAAATCACTGCTGACATGCATTAATGCGGTTATGGCCTGAGACTGATCCCGCCCTAGGGAACTTTGACCGATTTCTGCCAGGAATCCTGTGATTTCCTTTTCCATACTGTCGATTAAATCCTCTTTTTGCATTGTGGAGTCGACCATTCCACGATCTCGGTTATAAAGAATGGTCATGGAGTCCTAAGCAGATCCCGAGCGATACGGGCCATTCGAAGTAGTTCCTGGCGGGCCACACCAATGGCGGTAGTGGTGGAACTTAAAAGCCGTTTGTTGAGGTTTTTGGTTCCGGACTCCACCACCTGTTCCTCGCCGGGCAGAATTCTAGTAACCAAGCGAAGAAGGGGTTGAATGAAGGGGAAGAACACCACGACATTGAGCACATTAAAGATGGTATGGGCGTTGGCTACTTGGCGGGTAACCGTATCTCCGGTGTAGGAAATCAACTGAACAAAAGGATTGAACAGCACCAAAGCCAATAGGACCCCGGAAACTTTTACGGAAACAATGGCCAGTACCGCCCGCTTAGAGGTCAGGTTGGTTCCAATGCTGGCAAGGGCAGCGGTAATACTGGTTCCGATATTGGCGCCCAGTACGATGGCAATGGCTGAAGGGGTATCGATCATCCCCTGTAGGGTCATGGCGATGACCACACCGGCGGTAGCACTACTGCTTTGAATCATTGCAGTAAAAATCGCACCGGCCAAAACACCTAAAGGGGGAATGGCTCCGAAACTGGCGAGCATGCTGATAAATGGCGGATGATCACGGAGGGGATACATGGCATCGGACATTACTTGTAGGCCTAGGAATAACAATCCGAAACCAAGAATCCCCTGACCGATGGACTTATAAATCCGCTTCGTGGTAAAAAGATGAATTCCCGCTCCGATACCGATAACCGGAAAGGTGATTACGTAAATATCAAAGGAAATCAACTGGGCGGTGAAGGTGGTCCCGATATTGGCGCCCAGCATGGTTCCCAGCGCCTGGGAAAGAGTCATCAGCCCGGAGTTGGCAAAGCTCACCACCATTACATTGGTGGTGCTGCTGCTTTGAACCAGTATGGTTACCAGAGCTCCCGTGAAGGTGGCCATGAAAGGGTTGGAGGTGAGAACCTCCAGTATTTTTCTGAGGCGGTCTCCCGCCGCTTTTTGTAGTCCCGAGGCCATGGTCTTCATGCCGAACAGAAAAAGACCCAATCCTCCGATCATGCCGGTGAATATAGTAAAAAACATTATAGTCCCTCCCGATCTCGCTAGAATTATTGTGCAAGGATAAAAGCATTCCATAATACTATTCTAGAAAAAAGTGCGTTATCCTTTTAAAAATATGAATTTTTTATATGAATTTTTGAAAACATGGGGTTGAGGAGAATCCTGGAAAAGGTTTATGATTAGCTGGGGATCATGGTGCGTGTTTTTAGGTGGTGCTGGCGGCTTTGGAACACTGGTGGTGGGGAGAAACTGGATGTTCTATTTCAAAGTCGAAAAGGAGTGAAAGCTCTTAGAACCGTTCGCAAATGAAATTCCCTCAGAAATTCTGGCCTGCGGTTCTTCCCAAAAAACCGAAAAAATTCAAGGTAAAAAAGCCCATGGACAGTCTCCTCCGTTGATATGACTAAAAAGAGGTAACGGACTGAAGCGAGACCGTTCGCGTATGATATAAAGGCTTAGCTCCGATGCTTTTTTCGGCAGGATAAGAAGTTGAGGCTATTCATGGTCCGTAGCTTTCGCCCTTAAGAGTGAGGAACTCCCCTAGAAGCTTAGAGGTTATCTTTTACATACTCAATCCCCTTATGGGTAATTTCAATATGGTATTGTAGAGGGAAATACCGAATGGCAACATACTGTTCTTCCTCTAAGGATTTGTATGCGGATTCGGTAATTGTAAAGGCATTTTTAATATCCTGATCAAAGGAATGGTAATTCGTTCGCTTGTCGATTCGCTCTAAGGAGATATGGTAGGATTTCCCCAAGGGGGCGTTCTCCGTGTATTTTCGATAAAGTTCTGTGAGCAAATTCATTTTCAATTTTTGAAATTTCTCTCCCGATGACATTGTCTCATCTCCCTTCAATACTTATTTTTCTATAAAGCTTACTACAAAGATATAAGCAACTAACTCTTTGGGGTGGCACCCTCATTGATATGAATGGTTTGACCGATTACGGCCACCGCCGACCGATCCCTCTGTCTCCTTCGGTAATAAAGAGAAAAAGGCGCCTATTTAACTGATACCCATTATTAACCTGCTAAAAACCAACGGGCGAGGAAGAGTTTCGGGCATCGGCCCTTGGGGGAGAAGGGTTTGTACAGAACCCCTTGGGGTATAAACCATATAAGCAAGCACTATAATATGAAACTTTTTATCCTGGTATTAAAAGCCCGGGGTGGTATGATTGATGATTCAGGCTTTGGTGGATGCGGAGGATGGTCTTCTAGATTCTGGTGCCCTCTTGGAGAATTAGGTTATTAAAAAAAATCGAAAGGAGAAGGAACATGAAGTATTATGTAGTGGATGCTTTTAGTGAAAAAATATTTGGTGGGAACCCTGCGGGAGTTTGCATTTTAGATGAGCCCATAGAAAAAGAACTGATGCAGCAAATCGCTGCGGAGAATAACTTATCGGAAACCGCCTTTGTGTTCGAGGTGGCCGACGGTTATGAACTCAAATGGTTTACTCCGACGGCGGAGGTGGACCTCTGTGGTCACGCCACCCTAGCCACTGGCCATATCATAGCTACGATGATCCATCCCGGTGTCAAAAGGATGAGATTTAATACCTTAAGCGGGATTTTGGAAGTGGAAAAACAAGGAGAGTTGTATCGGATGAATTTTCCAAGCAGAAAGCCGAAACTGGCCATGTGGACCAATGATATGGAAGGGGCCTTAGGGGTTAAAGGAAAGAATGTGTACTTATCCCGGGATCTGGTAATTCCTTTGGAAAGTGAAAAGATGGTACAAGATCTACGACCGGATTTCAAAAAACTGGCGATGCTGGATCGTGGTATGGGAGTAATTGTTACTGCCAGGGGAGAGGATGTGGACTTTGTATCCCGTTGCTTTTATCCAAAGATCGGAATTGATGAGGATCCCGTCACTGGTTCCGCCCATGCGGCCCTTGCACCCTTTTGGAGTGAGATTTTAAAAAAGAAAGTGATGGTGGCCAAGCAGCTTTCTCAAAGAGGAGGCATGGTATATTGTGAGGACCAAGGGGAGCGTGTGGTGATCAGCGGAAAAGCAAGCACTTATCTTGAGGGGAAAATCATGTTGTAACGATCAAGAATGAAAGGGGATTGGCAAAATATGAGGGGCTAAGCTGTCTTTTATAAAGGAGAATGATTTCTCGGTAAAGATATAGTATAATAGAAAATGAAGTCCACTGAACTGTCGGTGGACTTTTCTTCAGAAAGCAATTAATTTGGAGGGATCATTATGAAACTGAAAATTGAATTAACCAATGAAAATGCTAAATTACCGGATTATGCCCATGAGGGGGATGCAGGTATGGATCTATATGCCGTAGAAAATGATACACTGCAACCGGGAGAAAGAAAACTTGTGGGAACGGGGCTGAGAATGCAACTGCCCCCCAATACAGAAGCCCAAATTAGACCGAAGAGCGGCTTGGCACTGAAAAATGGAATCACATTGCTAAACACCCCGGGAACCATTGACGAAGGTTATCGAGGAGAGGTCGGGGTTATTTTAATCAATCACTCCAGGGAAGCCTATTCCGTGGAAGTTGGTCAGAAAATTGCTCAAATGGTTATAATGCCCGTAACCCGAGTTATGGTAGAAGAGGTGGATCACTTAGAGGGCAGTGCCCGGGGGGAAGGAGGCTTTGGATCTACCGGAGTGTAAAGGCAAATTTTCTCCAGGGTTTGCTAATGAATTCACAGGGTATATATATTATGCATAAGGTATACGTGGAGTTCTAGTTGTGAGCATTGTAGGGTAAAGGGTAAAAGGAGTTGGTCCTATGGAATATTCGAGGCCGGTAACGGGATTGATCAAGGACAGAGTTTCGGTAAGGACCTATAATGAGGGCAAAATAGAATCGGAGAAGCTGGACAGGATAAAAAAGTATCTGGAAAAAGTACACAACCACAGTTCCACAAAGGATCGTTATGAGCTTTTCAATATGGAAGATCGTTCAGAGAAAGATACAAAGCTCATCTGGAAGCCGAACATTATCAAAGGTGCCCGCTACTGTATTATTGGAATTTCCAATAGGAAGGCTGTGAGTGAAATATCTTTTGGGTACGATTTTGAAAAGATCATTCTTTTTCTCTCGGACCTTGGCCTGAGCACCTGTTGGTTGGGAGGAGCCTACAATCGTGAGGGGGTAGAGAAACTTCTGTCCCTGGGAGAGGATGAGTTTGTCAGCATTGTTTCCCCCATAGGCTACGAAGAGAGGCAATTTCGGGTGATGCCCGGGGCAATGAATATGGCGTTTCGAGCCCGAAAGCGTAAACCCTGGAAATCCCTTTTCTATCTGGACAGTCCTAAAGGACTTTTAAGTGAGGAAGAGGCCGAGGATTATCGGGAACCTTTAGAGATGGTTCGTCTAGGACCTTCGGGCTTCAAGCGACAACCCTGGCGGGTTGTAAAACAGGGGCAACAATTTCACTTTTTTATCGGAACACGAAGTACCTACAAATTCCTTCCCCATGATATGGGAAAGATCGAAATTGGCATTGCTAAATGTCACTTTGAGTTAAGTGCAAAGGAGAAAGGATTAAAAGGCTTCTGGGAAGAAGTGAATCAAGAGGAAATAGGTTTTTCTCTTCCAAGGAAGTGGAATTATCATGTTACCTGGGTGTCTGAAACTTAAGATAGCCCAAAGAGGACGGCGGCATTCGGTACATTATGTTTAGCGAATGCCTCCGTCCTCTTTGGGCTATAAAGCTATTCCAACTTCTCTACCACTTCCAACAGCACAATGCCTTTATCGCCGGCATCCACATCCAGGGTTTCCCCTTCAACGGTATAGATTTTATTTTGATAAGCCTCCCGCAGAAGCTCTCCTTCCTCAAAAATTTCGCCGATCGGTAACGTAACGGAACCTTCTTCTCCGAGGGATACCATCACCCGGTTATTTGAGTTACCACCATGATAGACCCTTGTGAAAACAAAGGGTTTGGTGCTAAGAGTAATATGATAGCCGGCGCCCACAGCGGGATTTCGACTTCGAAACTGTCCGAGTTTTTGGAAGTGATGGAGCAGGTCTTCATCGATATTTTCCCAGTCCATGGAAGATCTTGTGCCCATGGTGGCATCACTTCCGCCGTCCCCGGCTTCCCGCGCCACTTCGTCGCCGTAAAACAGCTTAACCATTCCCGGCAAAAGCATTAAATAGGTGCCTCCACCTTCTAAGCGTTCCCGAGGGTAAAGAGAAGTATCATGTTGGGATAAATAACTGAGCACTGTAAAGTCCTCAACCTGGTTAATGGCTTCGGCATAGTTCTCAAAAATCCTCGGCATTCGATCGGGAGCATAAGCGGGACCGTCCCGACGCTCTCCTTGAAAAGTAAAGTTGATCAATGCGTCAAAGCCCCGATCGTAGTAATAATTACGGTTTAAGCCATGGCCCCAAACTTCCCCGAGAAAGAAAAATTCTTCCTCAAAGGCTGCACCGGGCAGTTCCGGGTTTTCTGAACGAAAGGTCTGTAAGGCTTCATTGCTTCGTTCTTTCAACTCTTCCCAGCGGTTGATTTCCACATGTTTGGCCGTATCAATTCGAAAACCGTTAATACCGAACTCCTCCACCCAGGCCGCCAACCATTTTGAGATGTAATCGGCGGGAGGTATTTGAAGATCCCGGCGGAGGTCTGTGGCTGCAGGAACAATCCACTCTTTGTATTCAGGATCCTCTTCAATTTCCCACTTGGTTTCCAGAATTGGCGGCAAACCTAAATCCTTCTCCACTTCCGTTCGAATATCCGGAAGTCCGTATAGGTTCTTTGTATAAATCGTATCCCCTGGAGGATGGTATCCTGGGAGGTCCGCCCGTACCCAGTCTCCCCACCAGTTCTCCCAGGCTTTGGGGTCTTCCCAATCCACGACTTTTGTCCACTTATGAAAATCTTCTGTTTCCGTGGGGAGAAGTTCATCGGCATCTTCAAGTGATGAGGGGAGTCCTCCGTAACCATAATCCAACATATCCTGCAGATTGGGGTAGCCTACGTGGTTCATCACCACATCTAAAAACACCCGGATACCCTGTTCGTGGGCGGTATTGACAAAGGTTCGAAACTCCTCCACGGTAC
>CAZTIJ010000065.1:0-10643 GCA_964613365.1 uncultured Clostridiaceae bacterium
CCTAGGAAAAGGAGCCGAGGAATTTCGCTTAAGCATAAAAACCATTCAGGATATTACCCCAAGTATCGAAAAATATTTTTTGAAAAAACATCAGACATCTTAAGCAGTCCTGCGTATATGAAGGTAAAGAAACGTGATTAATGAGTTCTTTCGGAAAAACAATGGAAAAAAGAGAAGAAAGGAGAAAAGAATGAGCAAAAAATTATATCTCTCAGAGGAGAATAAAATGATTGCCGGAGTCTGTGGCGGGATTGCCGAATATTTTGATTTGGATCCCACACTGGTCCGGTTAGGCTGGGTAATATTTAGTGCCATGGGAGGCGCCGGAATCATCGCATATATTATTGCAATGTTTGTCATACCGAAACGAGGCCATCGGTAAGCCTTAATATCTAAAGGAAGAGGGTGACACCTTGAACAAACGATTGACCATATCGAATACCGATAAAAAAATTGCCGGAGTTTGCGGCGGTATTGCTGAGTACTTTGAAATTGACTCCACTTTGGTAAGGCTTGCATGGATCTTGTTTACATTCGCCGGAGGGGCAGGATTTGTAGGATATATTATTGCGGCTTTAATAATGCCGAAACCTCCGGTGGATTACGGGCTGAACAAGTCTTCTGAGGAGATGGAGGGTGGTTTTGTGGATTTGGAAGAAACAGAGCAGAGGCAAATCCATCATAGTGGAGATCTTGAAGAAAAAAGAGAAGATGAGGAAAATACCACTAGTAAAAGCAACAACGCAGCGCAATACATTTTAGGTTTCATTCTTTTATTTTTAGGGGTTAGTTTGCTAAGCAATCAATTTTTCTTTTGGAATATATTCAGCTTACGTCATATGGCTTCCTTAAGTTTAATTGCCATCGGCATTGTTGTAATTCTAAAAGAAGTTCAAAATCGCTAACTTAGTCGAAGATTATTTCAATAAACCCTTTTCGAACCTTATACCAATATAGTAAAATGTAACTCTAGGGTCTTTGAGCTCTAGAGTTTTTTTAGAGTAGATCTTGGGTATAAGAAAATGTGTTATAGCGTTAAAAAATTTATGATGGAGGGATCATATATCATGAAAAAAATATTAATCACCGGAGCCTTGGGACAAATTGGGACGGACCTGACCCGCTATATGCGGAAACTTTATGGTGAAGAGAATGTACTACCCTCAAGCCGCAAGAGGAAGGAAGGTCACCCATTGATGACGGAAGGAGCTTTTGAGACATTAGATGTACTGGACTATGGAAGGTTGGAAAAGCTCGTAGCGAAACATAAAATCACTCATATTGTTCATTTGGCTGCAATACTATCCGGTACCGGAGAAAAAAATCCTCAGGTTGCTTGGGATATCAATATGAACGGCTTGTATAATGTGCTGGAAATTGCGAGGATTCACCAGTTGTCGGTAATTATTCCAAGCTCAATTGCCGTGTTTGGTGAGAACACTCCAAAGGATCAAACGCCTCAGGATACGATTATGAGGCCTTCCACGATCTATGGGGTAACCAAAGTTTCCGGTGAGCTTCTTGCGGATTATTATCATGCCAAATACGGTGTGGACACCCGCGGGGTCCGTTTCCCCGGCCTGATTTCTAGTGATGCGATGCCGGGAGGCGGAACTACGGATTATGCGGTACACATCTTCTATGAAGCCATTAAAAATAAAGAGTATGCAAGTTTTATCGACAAAGGAACATTTATGGATATGATGTACATGCCCGATGCTCTAAAGGCTATTGTTCAACTGATGGAAGCCGATGCATCGAAACTAAAGCATCGGAATGCTTTTAATATCACCGGAATGAGCTTTGATCCTGAAATGCTTGGGGAGGAAATCAAAAAGCATATACCGGATTTTGAGCTCAAATATGATGTGGACGAAGACCTTCAAAACATCGCCAATTCCTGGCCCAACAGCTTAGATGATTCTGAAGCCAGGGACCAGTGGGGCTGGGATCCGGAGTATGATCTCGCTTCCATGACCAGGGATATGTTGACAAAATTGAAGAAAAAGCTGGAACTATAAATCAAAGAGCAAGGAGCCATCATGTACACCTATATTCTTCAATGTAATGACGGTACGTATTATACCGGCTGGACAACGGATCTGGAAAAAAGACTCCACAAACACAATCATGGCAAAGGAGCGAAGTATACGAAAGCTCGTTTACCGGTACGGTTGATTTATTGGGAGTATTTTAACTCTAAAGTCCAAGCTCAAAAAAGAGAATGGAAAATCAAACATCTTACCAGAAAAGAAAAAGAGCGACTCGTCAAGGAAAAATATATGAGTGAAGGAGATTTGCATATGGAAAAAACCTTAAGGTATACCATCGAACAATTAAAAAAAATACTTGAAATTCCAAGCCCAAGCGGGCATACCGAGTATGTAAAAGTCCATTTAGTCAAAGAACTAAACAGATTGAAAGTGGAGTATAAGGAAACCCATAAGGGGGCGATCATTGCAACCCTGAAAGGCGATGAAACCCAAGAGCACCGTACGATTTCTGCTCATATGGACACTCTAGGAGCCATGGTAAAGGAGATAAAATCCAATGGACGCCTGAAGATTGATCCCATTGGAGGATATATGATGCAATCAGTAGAGGGGGAGAATTGTGTAATTGAAACCGTGGATCAAAAGCAATTTAAGGGAACGGTTTTTACTACAAAACCATCGGTGCACATTCATGGCGATGCTAAAAAAACAGAACGTATTGTGGAGAATATGGAAATAGTCATCGATGAAAAGGTATTCAATGGGGAGGATGTACAAAAGCTCGGCATCAATGTTGGAGACTTTATCTTTTTGGATCCGCGAACAGAGATCCATGAAAATGGTTTCATTAAGTCCCGTCACATAGATGATAAAGCCGGGGTTGCGATAATGCTCGGTATGATTTTTGATCTGAAACAGAATCGGAAGAAACCCGCTTATACTACCCACTTCTTTTTCAGTAATTATGAGGAGGTCGGACACGGGGCCAGTGCCTCCATACCTGAGGAAACAAAAGAGTTCCTAGCCATCGATATGAGCACCCCTGGAGAGGGGCAAAGCTCCACCGAGTATCATGCAACCATTTGTGCGAAGGACTCCTCCGGCCCCTATGATTATGATTTAAGAAAAAAGTTAGTGGAGATTGCAAAGGTGCACAAGGTTAAATATAAGGTGGATATTTATCCCCATTATGGATCCGATGCCAGTGCGGCCCTACGATCGGGAAATGATTTTAAGGCTGCCTTAATAGGTCCTGGAGTTTATGCTTCTCATGGATATGAACGGACCCACGAGGATGCAATAAAAAACACGTTGAAATTAGGGGTTCAGTATTTAATTACAACGTAGTCAACATAGAATGGGTTTGACTTAAACTGAACACCCCATAACTGATATGAGAGATTACTAGAAATTTAGATAATCTCTCCTTTTATTCGATTAAAAGGAGGACAATCATGAGCAGGGATAATAAACGGGTGAACTGTCTCAAATGCCGATATTATTATATTACCTGGGATCATAATAAAAGCAGAGGCTGTAAAGCCTTCGGATTTAAAAGTCAAGAGCTGCCTTCCTTGGTGGTTTTTCGTACATCGGGTGAAAAATGTATGAAGTTTTCCTCAAAGAAAGAGGTTTGAATAGGGAAACGGGCAATTTAGCCAGGAAATAAAAATTGCGTAAGCATTGAAAATATGCTAAAATGAAGGTTATGAGTTAATAGAGAAATGAAGAGAGGCAGATGAGTAATGAAAAAAGAAAACTTAAGAAACATCGCGATTATTGCCCATGTAGACCATGGTAAAACCACTTTAGTAGATGAAATGCTCAAACAAAGCGGAACCTTTCGGGCTAATGAAAGTGTCCAAGAGCGGGTTATGGATTCTAATTCCTTAGAGCGGGAACGAGGAATCACCATCCTTTCGAAGAACACTTCTATTATGGTTGAAGATACAAAAATTAATATTATTGACACCCCCGGTCATGCGGATTTCGGTGGTGAAGTAGAGCGGATTATGAAAATGGTAGACGGAGTATTGTTATTAGTGGATGCCTACGAAGGGCCAATGCCCCAGACTCGATTCGTACTTAAGAAAGCTTTTGAATCCGGCGTAAAGCCTATTGTAGTAATCAATAAGATTGACCGACCCGAGGCTCGTGTGGAACACGTTCAAGATGAAGTGCTGGATCTTTTTATTGACCTTGGAGCTGATGAAGAGCAACTGGACTTTCCGGTGATTTACTCCTCTGCTAAAAATGGGGTGGCCAAAGTAGAAATGTCTGATGAAGCAAAGGATTTTATGCCTCTGTTTAAAATGATCATCGAAAATATTGATCATCCCAAAGGGAAAGAAGAAGATTCCTTGCAACTGTTGATTTCTTCAATTGATTATGATAAATACACAGGACGGATCGGGATCGGTAAAATAACCAAAGGAAAAATCGAAAAAAATCAAAATGCCATTGTAGTGGATAAAGACATGAAGGAAACCAAGGTTCGAGTAACAAGTCTATTTAATTATGAGGGCCTGAATAAAACGGAAGTTGATTTTGCCGGGGTAGGGGAAATCGTTGCGGTATCAGGAATGGAAAATATTAACATTGGAAATACCATTTGCAATATTGATAACCCCGATCCCCTTCCGATTTTGGAAGTGGATGAACCCACCATGTCTATGAACATCATTGTGAACGATAGTCCCTTTGCAGGACGGGATGGACGTTTCGTTACAAGTCGTAATTTGAAAAGACGTTTGGAGAGGGAAATGCTTTCCAACGTGGCCATGCGATTGGAAGAGGTCAGTGAAGATACATTTAAAGTTTACGGTCGTGGTGAGCTTCATGTATCGATTCTTATCGAAACCATGCGGCGAGAAGGCTTTGAATTTGCTGTTTCCAGACCGGAAGTTTTAATGAAAGAAACCGATGAGGGACTCAAAGAACCCATCGAATACGTCTATGTGGAAGTGCCTGAAGAGTATGCCAGTTCAGTAATTGATAAACTGAATCGTAGAAAAGGGGAAATGGTAAATATGGTACCCGCAATAGGGGGGATGACGAAATTGGAGTTTCGAGTTCCTGCCCGGGGGATTTTCGGATATCGGTCAGAACTGTTGACGGATACCAAGGGTTATGGTGTTATGCACCATGTATTCGACGGTTATGATAAATACACCGGAGAGATCCCCACAAGAACCAAGGGATCCCTCATTGCCTATGAACAGGGACAAGCTTCTGCCTACGGTCTCAGCTCCGCCCAAGAGCGTGGGGTGTTATTCATCGCTCCCGGTGTTGATGTTTATGAAGGTATGGTCATTGGAGAGAATTCCAGAGTGGACGATATGGTTCTTAATGTATGCAAACGTAAACAAATGACTAATGTTCGGGCTTCCGGATCCGATGATGCTTACAAATTGGCTCCGCCCCGGGTATTAAGTTTGGAACAATCTTTAGAATTTATCAAGGACGATGAACTGGTGGAAGTGACGCCGAAGGAAATTCGACTTAGGAAAAAGGTTTTAAATAGAAGTTTACGGGATAAGGCTGGAAAGAATAAAAAATAGTCTCAGAAAAAGCAGGAATTTCTCACAACGGTATCGAATAGTTATATAGGTCAGTCACTCAAAACTCTCACTATGTTAGTGGGAGTTTTAGACTTAAATACTCAAATCGGAGGGATATAATGAATTATCATGATCTGCAGTATAAATATCCGTCAAAACGGACGCTAGTCTATGGTAAAAAAGGGATGGTCGCTACGTCTCAACCCTTAGCGGCTCAAGCCGGACTTGATATTATCAAGCAGGGTGGCAATGCCGTGGATGCGGCAATTGCCACTGCTGCTTGTCTAACCGTTGTGGAACCGACCTCTAACGGAATTGGAGGCGATGCTTTTGCCATTGTCTGGATGAAGGATAAAATATATGGGTTGAATGGCAGCGGGAAATCTCCTGAAAGTATTTCTATTGAGAAACTGAAAACCAAAGGTTATGAAGTCATGCCAAAACACGGGATGATTCCTGTTACTGTACCGGGTGCCCCCGGAGCTTGGGCGGCATTATCCGACAGGTTTGGAAACCTATCCTTGAAAGAATGTTTAACCCCGGCTATTACCTATGCGAAGGAAGGGTTCCCGGTTTCGCCGGTCACAGCAAAATACTGGGAACGGGCTTTTAACCTTTACCAGGAATCTTTTAAGGGGGAGGAGTTTAATCCTTGGTTCGAAACCTTCGCCCCTAAAAAACGGGCACCGAAACCCGGAGAAATCTGGTCATCCCCGGATCATGCCAAGACCTTGGAACTAATAGGAAATAGCTCTGCAAGGGAGTTCTATCAAGGCAGCCTAGCAGATAAAATCCATAATTTTTCCAAGGAACAAAAAGGTTATTTGACAAAGAATGATTTGGCAAACTATCAACCGGAATGGACGGAGCCGGTAAAAGTGAACTATAAAGGATATGAAGTATGGGAACTGCCTCCCAACGGCCAGGGGATCATTGCCTTGATGGCCCTAAATATTCTACAAAACCAAAACATCGAGAGTAGAGATTCGGAGGCTACGGTGCATAATCAAATTGAAGCCATGAAACTGGCCTTTGAAGATGGGAAAAAATTCATTACGGACCCCCAATTTATGAAAGTTCAAGTTGAGGATATGCTCTCCGAAGCCTATGGAAAAAAACGAAGCGGAAATATAACCGATGGAGCCATGGTTCCGAAGGCGGGAGAACCGGATAGCAGCGGAACGGTTTATCTTGCAACGGCGGACGGAGAAGGAAATATGGTATCCTTTATTCAAAGTAATTACATGGGATTTGGTTCGGGAATAGTCATTCCCGGAACCGGTATCGGCTTACAAAATCGGGGGCATAACTTCAGCTTAAACCCAGAGGACCACAATGCCTTGGCGCCGAACAAGCGAACCTATCATACGATTATTCCCGGTTTTTTATCAAAAGAGGGTAAGGCCTTAGGTCCCTTTGGAGTTATGGGCGGATTCATGCAGCCGCAAGGTCACATGCAAGTAATCAATAATCTTTTGGACTTTCATCTTAATCCTCAAGAAGCCTTAGATGCTCCTCGGTGGCAATGGATTAAAGAAAAAGTCGTGGAGATTGAAATTGGAACCCCGCCATTTCTTTTCGAGGATTTGCAAAGGAGAGGTCATCGGGTGGAATGGGCAAAGGATTCGGGTTCCTTTGGTCGAGGTCAGATCATTCTTAAAAACGGGGAGACCCTTATCGGAGCTACGGAACCCCGAACCGACGGAATGGTTGCGGCCTGGTAAAAAATAATACAGAGGTGACAAAACATTGAATGAAAAGAGTCTAAAAGCCTTAGAATATACGAAAATAATTGAACAACTGGCCGATAAAGGGGTTTCGCCTATGGCTAAAGGTTTGGCGAAGGGATTAATGCCGGCGACAGATTTTGAAGAGGTCCGGCTACGTCAGGATGAAACCGAAGAAGCCGTACAGATCCTGTTGAAAAATAGCGGAGTTCCCCTAGAAGGGCTCAGTGATGTGGCAAAACTGGTTAAGAAAACTGAAATCGGATCCTACCTGGATCCGGGAGAGCTACTAGTCCTAATGGAATTTTTACGAGTGTCAAAACGAATGAAGGTTTTTATAAAGAAAGAAAAAGAAGATCAGGCATTAACTACCCCAAGGATTAGTAAGCTTATACGGGAAATCGAAACCATGCCGGATATAGAAAAACGGATTGATCGGTCAATTCTTAATGAAAATGAAGTTTCCGATGAAGCCAGTGGCGAACTCCGGCAAATTCGAAGGCAGCTTAATCAGACCAATGATAAAATACGCTCCACCTTACAAGGCTTTATTACTTCTTCCAGAAATCAAACCTATTTGCAAGATCAAATTATCACCCTTCGACAAAATCGCTATGTGGTACCGGTAAAACAGGAATATCGCAATCAAGTTAAAGGGATGGTCCATGATCAATCTACCAGCGGTGCTACCTTATTTATAGAGCCCATGGCGGTAGTGGATCTAAATAATAAATTAAAGCAGCTTAAAATGGCAGAAGAAAAAGAAATCGAACGAATTCTTCGGGAGATTTCCAATGAAATTGCATTGAAAAAAAATGAAATTCTTAAGAATCAAGACCTATTAGGGATGGTAGATTTTATTTTTTCCAAAGGAAAACTCGCTCTTGCCATGGAAGCTTCCGGTCCGAAGGTAAACAACCGGGGATTTGTAAACCTTAAAAATGCACGACATCCATTACTGGATCCGAAGGAAGTGGTGCCTACAAATATTTGGATCGGGAAAGATTTTAATATCCTGGTGATTACGGGACCGAATACCGGAGGAAAAACCGTTTCCTTAAAGACCTTAGGTCTACTTTCTTTAATGGGACAAAGCGGTCTTCAAATCCCGGCGGATTCAGGGACGGAAATCACCATTTTTGACCATATTTTTGCTGATATAGGGGATGAACAAAGCATTGAACAAAGCCTAAGTACTTTTTCCTCTCATATGACCAACATTGTGGAGATCTATAAAAATCTGACGGAAAATTCCTTGGTTTTATTTGATGAACTTGGGGCAGGGACCGATCCTACCGAAGGAGCGGCTCTTGCCATGGCTATTTTAGAAGATCTTAAAAGTACAGGTACAAAAGTTGTAGCCACTACCCATTACAGTGAATTGAAACAGTATGCTTTAGTGCATCCTGAGGTTGAAAATGCTTCCGTGGAATTTGATGTTAAAACCCTACGACCGACCTACCGTTTGTCCATAGGTATTCCGGGGAAGTCCAATGCCTTTGACATTTCAAGGAAGTTAGGCCTTTCCCCTGAAATAATCGATTTGGCAAAGTCGCTGATCACACAAGAGAACCTACAATTTGAAGACGTATTACAAAACATTGAAAAAAATAAAAGCACCATAGAAGAGGAAAAAATAGAAATACAGCGATTAAAAAATGAAATGGAAGAGTTAAAACACAAATATCGAGAAAAACTGGAAAAGGTTGAAAACCAAAAACAGAAAATGGTCTCCCAGGCGAAAAAAGAGGCCCAAAGCTTGGTGAAAAAAGCTAAAACGGAAACCGAAGAGATTATTGAGAACCTTCGAAGACTAGAGCATGAACAGGAACGAAAAAAGGTGAACCAGGAAATCGAGAAAGCTCGGGTGAAACTGGGGAGCAAGGCTTTGGAATACAAAGATTCTCAAAGAGTAATGGAGGAACCGGCGAAGCATGAGCCGCCGAAGAACTTAAAACCCGGAGAACGAGTGAAAATCCTTTCTTTGAATCAGGAAGGGCATGTTCTGAGTTCGGAGGATGATAAAGGAGAAGTTCAGGTGCAGGCAGGAATTATGAAGGTGAATATTAAAACCTCGAATTTAAAACGATTGTCTCCCCGAGAAGACCAGCAGAAGTCGAAGACTTCTAAAATGATCAAATCCAAGTCCCAGAATATTCGAAGCGACATTGATGTAAGGGGTAAAAATCTAGAAGAAGCTTTATTTGAAGTGGACAAATACTTGGATGACTCTTATATAGCGGGATTAAGTCAGGTGATGGTCATTCACGGTGTGGGTACGGGAGTCCTAAAGGCAGGACTTAATCAGATGTTAAAAGCCCATCGGCATGTACAGTTCTTTAGAGCAGGGAAGTACGGGGAAGGGGGCGCCGGGGTAACTATAGTTGATTTAAAATAGATTTTGCAGTAAAATCTAAAGATACATTAATGAAAAACAAGGAGGTTTATTATGGATTATAAAGCCGTACTAACCAGTTACTTAAGCAATCATATTAAAGATCTCTCTTCCGGAGAAATTGAAGGGATGCTGGAGGTGCCTCCGGATCGTGAAATGGGGGATTACGCATTTCCCTGCTTTCGCTTAGCGAAGACTTTTCGAAAAGCGCCCAATACCATTGCCGAGGATTTGGCAAAAGAGATGGATCTTCCTGAAGGCTTTCAAAAGGTGGAAGCTAAAGGACCCTACGTGAACTTTTTTATAAATAAGAAAGAGTTGATTTTATCAATATTAACTACCGTAGCTCAACAGGAAGACGACTATGGAAAAGTGAACTTGGGTCAAAGGAAAACCGTTTGTATCGATTTTTCAGCGCCGAATATCGCAAAACCCTTCCATGTAGGCCATTTGCGTTCGACGGTTATTGGCAATGCCCTTTATCGAATTTATGAAGCGCTGGGCTATAACTGCGAAGGAATAAATCATTTGGGCGACTGGGGAACCCAGTTTGGCAAGGTCATTGTGGCATATCGTAATTGGGGATCGGAAAAAGCGGTGAAGGAAAATCCAATAGAAACTTTATTGGATTTATACGTAAAATTTCATGAAGAAGCGGAAGAAAACCCGGACCTTGAGGAGGAAGCGAGAAACTGGTTTACCAGAATGGAGCAAGGGGATCGGGAAGCTTACAATCTCTGGAAGTGGTTTAGTTCCGAAACGATCCAAGAGCTAAAGAAGATTTACCAAACCTTGAATGTGAAATTTGATCATTACACCGGTGAGAGTTTTTATAACGACAAGATGGACAACGTAATAAAAGAACTAAAGGATAAAAATTTGTTGAAAGAAAGTAAAGGAGCTCATCTGGTGGATTTAGAAGAGTTCAATATGCCTCCCTGTCTGATAACGAAAAAAGACGGAAGCA
>CAZTIJ010000066.1:0-10633 GCA_964613365.1 uncultured Clostridiaceae bacterium
GGAAGTCTTACGTGACCGGGCCCCGTCCATGATGGCGGTGATGAATCCTTTGAAAGTGGTAATTGAGAATTATCCCGAGGATGAAAGCGAATTCTTGGAAGTACAGAATCATCCCAAGGACCCCTCTATGGGCACACGAAAAATCACCTTTTCCCGGGAGGTCTATATCGAAAAAGAAGACTTTATGGAAAATCCGGTAAAGGGCTTTAAGCGCTTTGCGCCGGAACATGAAGTCCGACTGCGGGGAGCTTACTTTATTAAACTGACGAAGGTGATAAAGGATGAACAGGGAAGCATTACCGAGCTTCGCTGCACCTACGATCCTGAGACAAAAAGCGGCTCGGGATTTACCGCCAGAAAGCCTAAGGCAACCATTCACTGGGTGGACGGAAAAACCTGCAAAAGTGCCGAGGCCCGACTTTATGATAAGCTCATTGAAGACGAGGAACTGTTAAAGGATAAAACCCTAAGCTGGGATCAACGGATCAATACCCGGTCCCTAAAGATCTTAAAAGATATAAAAATCGAAAAAGCCCTGGGGGAAGCAGGAAAAGAAGAAAAATTCCAGTTCATCCGCCAAGGGTTCTTCACCGTGGATAACAAGCATAGCACGGAGAAAAAACTTATTTTTAACCGCATCGTCCCCTTAAAGGACTCCTGGAAAAAAGGTAAGAAATAACATTGCTTTTTTTCTTCTTGGGTATTATCATAGAAGGTAGGATAAAGGATCAGAAAACTGCATAATGATTTTTTTCGGTTGTAGAACTTACATGAAAAGGGAAGCAGGTATAATGCCTGCGCGGTCCTCGCCGCCGTGATGCATGAAATGGATATTTAAGAAGCCACTGGGAAACCGGGAAGGCAAATATTCAATATGAAAAGCCGGAAGACCTGCCGAGAAAAACAACATGACACTTCACGAGGGATTGAAGGGAGGGAGATCTGCAGATAATGCAGGACGTCTGAAGCTGGACTGGTATGCAGCAAAGGATGAAAAAGTCTACCCCTTTCAACTACGGTTGAAAGGGGTTTTTCAATTAAAATAACAGGAGGTTGGGCTATGAATAAAAAAATATTATCAATTATTGGTGTGATCGCAGCAGTGATCATTTTAGGGGCCTTATACAATAATTTTTTTGCACCGGAAGGAGTGGAGGGGGAAAAGGAAGTAAGTCTTCAGGTGATTGTAGACCGTGAGGATATTAACGAAGAGTTTACCTACGTAACCGATCATGAGTTTTTAGGCGAGCTTCTAGAGGAAGAACAGGAAACACTGGAGTTAACCTATGATGAAAGCAGCACCATGGGCATGATGATTACCGGAATGTTAGGTTATGAGGTGGATGGAACCTCGGAGTATTTTCACATTTTAGTCAACGGTGAAGATGCAGAGTTCGGTGCATCAAGCATTCCCTTAATGGATGGGGACGAGTACGTCCTAGAATTAAGGGACTTCTCCGATTATGAGGGGGATGATAGTGAAGAGGAGAGTCAGGAAGAAAAGGAAGTACAACTTACGGTGATCATTGATCAGGAAGATATCGATGAAACCTTGACATTTGAAACGGATCAGGAGTTTTTAGGGGAACTGATTGAAAAAGAGTCCGAGATCCTGGAAGTGGAGTACGAAATGGGAGACTTCGGCATGTCCATAACAGAAATCTTGGGATATGAAATCGACGGAGACACCGAATACCTTCATATTTTAGTCAACGGAGAGGATGCGGAGACCGGTGTTTCAGCCATTGAGCTTCGGGATGGCCATGAGTACTCCTTGGAACTTCGAAGCTTTGAGCCCATGGGAGAAGAGGAAGACCAGGACGGTGAAGGGGTTACGGACCTTAAAGAAGTCACCCTGATCGTTACCATTGATACCGAGGATATGGAAGAATCCTTCACCTTTGAAACGGAACAGGAAAAGGTAGCGGGACTGATCGAAGAGGAAGGGGATATTTTGGAAGTGGAATACGACATGGGAGATTTCGGCATGTCCATAACGGAAATTTTGGGATATGAAGTTGACGGAAGTTCAGAATACCTTCATATTTTAGTGAATGGAGAAGATGCGCAAACCGGTCTTTCCGGAATTGAAATAAAGGATGGAGATGAATATGAACTCCAACGTCGAGATTTCTAGCGGGATGAAAGTCCATGATCTAGTACTGATCAGTATTCTCAGTGCTTCTATAACCGCAGGAAAACTGGCCCTTAGTTTTGTTCCCAATGTGGAAGTGGTCAGCCTGTTGTTTATGGTGTACACCGTATCCCTAGGAGTAAAGCGTACCTTGCTGATTTCCATGATTTTTTCAACCACGGAAATTTTCCTATACGGTTTTTCCACCTGGGTCCTGGGGTATTATTTCGTATGGCCGATTTTAATTCTGGCCACGGGATTATTGATGGGAAAGATCAAAAGCGAATATGGATTTGCCATGATTGCAGGTATTTTTGGCCTGTCCTTCGGATTTTTCTTTGCAATGTTTGAATCCTTGTTCTATGGGATTGCCTATGGAATGGCTTATTGGGTGCGGGGAATTCCGCTGGATATCATCCATGGGGCATCAAACTATGTGGTGGCCATTATCCTGTTCAATCCCCTGGTAAAGATTTTTAAAAAGCAGCTGGAACAGTATTCTTCCCTATAATATTGTTTTCTCAGCCATGGAATCCATAACAAAGCAGCAGGACTTCCCTGCTGCTTTTTGTTATGGTGGGAAAACCTCCTTCGATTGAAAGCAGGGGAATCGGGTATAAACTAGGAAATGAGAAAATGGAAAGACAAAAGGAGGGAAAACATGGAGGTGAAAGAGTTTTATCTGAAGGGTTACGGCGAAGAGGAAATCCGTTGTCTGCAATGGGTCCAGCCCAAGGCCTCCGAGACAAAGGCCATTATTCAAATTGCCCACGGGATGGCAGAGCATATCAACCGCTATGACGATTTTGCTCGGTTCATGGTTCAACAGGGATATGGAGTATTCGGCAACGATCATCGGGGGCATGGGAAGACTTTGAAAAAGACCGATGTATATGGTCACCTTTCGGATAAGAAGGGCTGGAGATGCACGGTAATGGACCTGAATTTTTTACGGGAAGAAATTGATAAGCAGCATCCCCATAAGCCGGTGCTGCTTCTGGGCCATAGCATGGGTTCCTTTTTGGCCCTGGACTATGCCCAGGAGTTCGGCGACCTGATTCAAGGACTTATGTTAAGCGGAACCGGCGGGAAACTGGGACTGGAAGGAAATCTGGGACTGTTCCTTGCGAGGATTGAAAAGCTTCTGAGGGGCAAGAAAAAGAAAAGTCCTCTGTTGAATCGGCTAATGTTCGGTAATTTTAATAAGAAATTTGATTCGGAGAAAACCCCCTTTGACTGGTTAAGTGCTAATGAAGGGGAGGTACGAGACTACCTGGAGGATCCTCTGTGTGGAAATATTATGACCACCGGTTTTTATGTAGATCTATTGGAGGGGATTCAAAAGGTTCATCAACGGGGAAACATGGAAAAAATCCCGAAGGATCTTCCCGTGTTTCTATTTTCCGGCGCCCGGGACCCTGTGGGAAAGGAAGGCAAGGGGGTACGGGAAATAAAAAAACGCTTTGAAGATCATGGGAGTAAGGATGTATCAATGAAGCTTTATCCCGAAGGAAGACATGAAATGCTCCATGAAAACAATAAAGAGGAAGTCTATTATGATGTCCTTCAATGGACCGAAAGAATAGTAGCACAGGAAAAGGTAAAAAGAGACCCGAAGTTGAATTCATAAGGAGGGTGTTTTATGAAGGGAAAACTGGTGTCGATTGTGAATATAGCAGGGATTTTATTGGTGTTGACGATGAACTATCTGGCCAATGCAGTACCGATCAACGGCCTAACCGCCGGAGAGGTGTCGGATCGTTTCGGGGTATATTTTACCCCCGCAGGGTATGTTTTTTCCATTTGGGGACTGATTTACTTAGGACTTATCGCCTTTGGCATCTATCAGTTGCTTCCCCGTTCCAGAAGGACCGGTAATATTGAAAGAATTACCCCTTGGTTTGTTCTATCCTGTGTTTTAAACAGTGCCTGGATCATCGCATGGCATTATCTATATATTGGGGTGGCTTTGGGGATTATTGTCTTATTGTTATTAACCTTAGGGGTTATCTACAAAATCCTAAATAAAAAGCGACAGGGGGTTCCCCGGGAGGAAAACATCTTTGTAAAAGCCCCTTTTTCCATTTATTTAGCCTGGATATCCGTAGCTACGATTGCTAATATTTTTATCTTCTTTGATTATATGGATTGGAATGATTTTTTGTTTAGGGAAGAAATTTGGACCGGGCTATTAATCGGCATCGGAGTTTTGCTGGCCTTAATCTTTGTAAAGTATTACAGAGACCTCCTCTTCCCGGCGGTTTTTGTTTGGGCCTTTATCGGCATCAGTGTTGAAAATAACAGCGGAACTTTGGTATTGCAGATTCTTCCACTGATTGCCGCCGCTGCAATTGTTATAGGCAGCATAATTATAAAGTTTTCAAGGAAGAATCCCGGGTATTAATGAAGAAGATCGTAATCCCGTCTGAAGACTTGAGTGTTCCTAGAGGTTAAAGAGGCTTTCCGTGGTTTTTTGAAAAGGATTTGCAAAGAACCGTTTAAACATGGTATAATGCCTTTTTGACACGAGGATTATGGGAATAAAATCAATACCTTTTATGGGAACGGAGTATAAATTTATCGATTGGAGAGTGATGTTGAAAATTATGAATGAACAACGAGAAAGAGAAATTGCTTCCAAACGGGCTTTGGCTAAGAAACTGAAGCAGGCGGAAGTGGAAGCACGGAAAAAAGCGATTAAAGATCGGCCGCCTTTTAAAGGGCTGCAGATTCGACCCACCGCCTCCCTCTTTAATGATGCGGGGAAAAAAGAACCGGGGGAGGATAACTGGACCGGTTACGGTTTTGACCTGCACCCCCAGGTCACCTTTGTTTCCTCCTGTATTCTTATCGTCTTTATATTTTTAACCTTAATGTTTCAAGAACAAGCGGCTTCATTGTTTAACAACGCCCTAGGAACCATTACCAACCAGGCGGGATGGTTCTTCATTCTTGTGGCGAATATTTTTATCGTTGCGGCTGTGTACTTCGCCTTCGGTAAATTCAGCAATATTCGCATCGGCGGTGCCGATGCCCAGCCGGAGTTTAGTAAACTGGGGTGGTATGCCATGCTCCTCAGTGCAGGAATGGGCATTGGTTTGTTGTTTTGGAGTATTGCAGAGCCCATCTCGCACCTGGGAACCCCATCACCGATGTTTGGAATTTCCGCGGGGGACCCCGGAGCCGCAGAGGCGGCTATGACCACGACCTTTTTTCACTGGGGGATTCATCCCTGGGCCATTTATGCCATCGTAGGACTGGGGCTGGCTTTTTTTGCCTTCAATCGAGGATTACCACTGACAATCCGATCAATTTTTTACCCCATACTGGGGAATCGAATTTACGGGTTTTGGGGAAACTTAATCGATGTTTTGTCGGTGCTGGCCACATTAACAGGACTGGCAACCTCTTTAGGACTGGGAGTGCAGCAGATTAATGCAGGGCTGAATTTTCTATTCGGCTTTGAAATTGCCACCTCCACCCAGGTAATACTGATCGCTGTGATCACCGGCTTTGCCACCATTTCTGTAGTGGCTGGGCTGGATGGAGGCGTTAAACGTCTCAGTGAACTTAATATGGGTCTTGCAGGAATTTTCATGGTGCTGATACTAATCTTAGGACCCACGGTATACATCCTCAGCGGGTTCACCCAAAACCTGGGACACTATATTACCAACCTTCCTCAAATGAGTTTATGGACGGAAACCTTTAAAGACAGCAACTGGCAAGGGGGATGGACTATTTTTTATTGGGCCTGGTGGATTTCCTGGTCTCCCTTTGTGGGAATGTTTATCGCCCGAATTTCCAAAGGACGGACGGTTCGGGAGTTTATCCTTGGAGTAATGCTGTTTCCCACGATATTATCCTTTCTATGGATGGCGGTGTTCGGAAATACGGCACTTTTCATGCAGACCACCGGGGTTGCGGATATTGCTTCCGCAGTAGCCATTGATGAAGCTATTGCTCTGTTTGCCATGGTGGAAAATCTGCCTCTTACCGCACTGTTATCCGGTGTAGGGATTGTTCTGGTTACCGTGTTCTTTGTAACCTCCTCGGACTCCGGTTCCTTGGTAGTGGATCACTTAACTTCCGGGGGAAAACTGGATTCTCCTGTCCCTCAACGGGTGTTCTGGGCCATTATGGAAGGGGTTGTAGCCGCCACATTGCTGATCGGCGGTGGTCTGACGACCTTACAAACCGCAGCGGTTTCCACAGGGCTTCCCTTTGCCATGATTTTACTGCTCATCGTATATTCTCTAAGGGCAGGGCTTTCCCAGGAGTATGAAGTGGAAGAAACCGTACGAAAACAGTTGGAGTCCGTCGAGGAAAGTCATCTTCTTAATGAAGCGATCACCTCGGCAGTGCAGGATGAGGCCTTAGTGGATGCACCTAGTAAGCCGGAGAATTCCAAATAAGTATTAAATCACTGAAAAGATGAATCATATAAACCCCTTCCTTAGGGATTCATAAGGAGGGGGTTTGTTATAGGCTGTTAGGGGGTCGTGGGAGTTGGGTATAAAAAAAGGGAAGAAATTTAATCCACCGGCTGCACACAATGGACCGGGAAGGGAGATCGCTTATGAAATTTAAGAATACCTATACGAATTACTTGATTTTTATCAATGGGTTGGTTTTTTTACTGATGTTTTTAATCGGAGGGGCCAATGTGTTCGGAGACGTTCGTTGGCTACTGGTTTTCGGTGCCCATTTCGGACCTCTGATGATCGAGGAGGGCCAGTGGTTTCGACTGGTTACCTCCATGTTTATTCATGGGGGTATGATGCATATTTTTTTCAACATGTACATTTTATATATTTTCGGGAACTTAGCGGAAAAGGTTTACGGCTTCTACAAGTTTTTAACCATTTATGTCAGCACCGGGATTATTGCCGGCATTACCACGTTGGTAGTAAATCCGGAAACCATTTCCGTGGGTGCCTCGGGAGCGATCTTCGGTTTGATCGGCCTTCTTTTTGGTACCGGCTTTCGAAAGGATACCCCCAGTCTATTAAAATCCATAACCGGCCCCACCTTATTGCCCATGATCCTTATTAATGTGTTCTTAGGCTTTACCGTTCCTTCGATCAACAATGCGGCTCATTTGGGAGGACTATTCAGTGGATTTGCCTTCGGGTTGCTAACCCCGGTACTAAAGCATTATTCTCGCTACAGTATTTGGAAGCTCTCTTACGGAGCCTCTTTATTGGTACTGGTGGGCAGTTTTGTCTCCTTGCTGGCTTTCATTCTACTATAAACTTCAGAGATACACGGGCTTTTTCCACTTCGAAAAAAACTGCTCTTAGTGAGCAGTTTTTTTAAAGCTTCCCGTCCCTCCAATGAAAATATTGTTCAGTAGTTTTTCCTCGAGTTCCAGTTGAAAACCCAGGGATTTTAATTGGTCCACGGTTTTTCGATTCAAGTGGCATCCTTTGGCTACTTTCTTCCATAGGGGAGTAAGGATGTCAAAGGTTTTTGCCAGCGGCTCCCTTTCCGGACGGATGTGTTCGATGAAAATAATCCTTCCCCCTTCCTTGAGTACTCGTTTTATTTCCTTTAATCCCTTTGTTGCATCGGTCACGGTGCAAAATACCAAGGTGAATACCACGGTATCAAAGCTTCCATCGCCGTAGGGTAGATCCATTACATTTTCCTCGATCAGTTCCGGATTGAGGTCCGGGTACTTTCTAAGCTTCTTGTTCAATACTCTCCGATTCAACTCCCGGTCTATCATCACCAAAGAGGAAATTTTTTCAGGAACGTAATAGGGGAGGTTTAACCCTGTACCGGGACCGATCTCCAATACGCTCCCCGTTGCCGATGGGATCAGTTTTTTTCGTAATCTTCTCAGTCCTCTTTTTTCCAGAGGCGTCATGAAAAGGTCATAGAGTGCCATGGTCTTCTCTCCTTAGGTTAAGGGCCTAGGCGAAGGAGTAATGAAAAAGCTCATCTTTAAGATTGGGGATCAATTTCATCAACCTTCGCCGCAAAAACGAAATCACTTTCACTCAGTCCGTCGATTTTATGGGTTAGAACCTTGAGCTCCACTTTCCCCCAAGAGAGGAAAATATCCGGATGATGGCCCTCCTCCTCGGCGATTTCTCCGACCTTATTGGTAAAATCCAGGGCTTCCTTAAAGTTTTTGAACTTTATTTTCTTTTCCAGGTGATGATCTTCCACCACTTTCCAGTCATCCTTTAACTGTTTTTCGTACTTTTGAATCTCCTCCCGTTCCATCGGGGGGGTTCCCACACTGCAGGGAACGCATTTTTGCTCGGATAATTTACTCATTTTACGGCCTCCTTTATTCCATATTTACGGTCAACTTTAGACACCGGGTCCCGTATAATATTTTTGAGACCCGCTTATACTATCTTTTATCCTATTTTTCGATTTTTAAACATAACCCCAGGGCTCCCCAGTTTTGAAAGTTCTGTTTGCTTTGGTTTTTACCCCATGCTACAATGAAGGGTGACAAAGGATCCAAATTACTTTTTTAAGGAGGTATTTGATGAATAAATTCACGTTAAATCCCAACGATACATCCCTGCTGGTCATCGATTTCCAGGAAAAGCTGGTACCGGCAATGCATCGATCGGAAGACACATTGAAAAATGCCGGTGTTTTAATGAAAATGGCGAAGGCTCTGGAAATTCCAACCATTGTTACGGAACAGTATCCTAAAGGAATCGGACATACCGTAGAGCCCCTCAGCCTTTTATTCGAAGGGCTGACTCCGGTGGAGAAAATGTCCTTCAGTGCCTGCACCGCCGAAGTGGAAGAAGCCCTGGCCAAGGCCCCCCGTCAAAAAATACTGATCGCAGGGATTGAAACCCATGTGTGTGTGTTCCAGACCGTGCGGGCCCTGCTGGATAAAGGCTATCAGGTTTTTGTGGTCTCCGATGCTGTATCCTCCCGGCGGGAAGAAAATGATCAAAACGGCATAGCCCTAATGCAGGAGATGGGGGCCGTGATTACCAATACGGAAACCGTTTTATTTGACCTGTTAAAAGAATCCACCCATCCGAAATTCAAAGAATTATCGAAGCTGATTCGCTAATCCTTCTTACAAAAGGATGGACTTACATGGAGGCAAAGCATATGAACTATCAGGAAGCGTTAAACTATATACACGGAACCTACAAATTCGGAAAGAAAATCGGACTTACCAATATTCAGGAGCTGCTTCGCCGCCTGGGCAATCCGGAAAAACAGCTGAAAATTATTCATGTTGCAGGAACCAACGGAAAGGGTTCGGTGTCATCCTTTATTCATGGAGGACTGAAGGCAGCGGGATACCAGGTTGGGCTGTTCACTTCCCCATATCTGGAGACCTTTCGGGAGCGTATGCAGATCAATGGAGTAAAAATTTCTGAGGACCAGTTGGTTCGTTCCACAATGAAGGTCAAGGAAAAGATCGGGGATATGGTTCAAGAGGGAAAACATCATCCTTCAGAATTTGAGGTGGTGACGGCCATCGCTCTGGATTATTTTTACCGGCAGTCCGTAGACTTTCTTGTCCTCGAAGTAGGACTGGGAGGGCGCTTTGATGCCACCAATGCCGTGGAGGAACCAATCCTTTCTATTATCACAAACATCGGTTATGATCATACCGAATATCTCGGGGACACCATAGACAAAATAGCCTATGAAAAAGCGGGAATCATCAAGAACAAGGTCCCTGTAATTCTTTATCCCCAGGAAAAAGAGGCCATGGAAAGGATTTTAAGGGTTGCAGAAGATAAAGAGGCACCGGTTCTGCCCGTAGATTTTTCTTCTTTGACTATAGAAGGGGCATCCTTGGGGGAACAGCGGTTTTCCGTAACGGTGAACAATCAAGAGTATAACCCTGTAAGCCTTCGTCTTTTAGGTTCCTATCAAATCTACAACAGCATTACCGCCTTAACCGCTTTGGAATATTTAAAGTCCACAGGGCAGGTGGACTACGATGTATCAGCCATAAGGGAGGGTTTTTACAATACCCGGTGGCCGGGGAGGTTTGAAATTTTAAGGGAAAATCCTCTTACCATCATCGACGGAGCCCATAATCCCCAGGCAGCCAAAGCCCTGACAGAAACTATACGACAGCATCTACCCAAGGCGTCCATAACCTTCGTGGTGGGCATGCTCTTAGATAAAGATATCCAAAGTTTTATGGATGAAATCGCCCCCTTAGGGGCACGGTTTGTATTAACGAAACCCTTTGGTCCCAGGGCGGCAGAACCAGAGACATTAGGGCAGATGCTTCGAACACAGGGCAAGCCTTTGTATCTGGAGCCCCGAGTTTCCGAAGCCATCGATAAGGCCTTTTCCATTACCGAAGAAGAAGAGGTTGTTGTTCTGGTAGGTTCCTTGTACATGATTGGGGAAGCCCGTACCTATATTCGACGGAAGTACAGGACCCTCCCTAGTTCTTAAAAAGGATAAAATTCATTGAAAAAACACCGGCTCCCTTCCGTAAAAGAAAAGAGCGTCGGTGTTTTTTATGGTATAATAAATACT
>CAZTIJ010000067.1:0-10431 GCA_964613365.1 uncultured Clostridiaceae bacterium
TTGCGAATCCCAGTAAAATCACATAAAATAGGGCTTCGAACTCAATAAAATCCACCCAAACCGATAACTGAAAAGCCGTGGAGCTAAAAAACCCACCGGCAAAGAGGATCGTCCACAGTCGCCAGTAAAACTTTCCCGGTTTCATGATACGAAAAGCATCCCTCATACTAAGTTCGGATTTTCTCTTCATTTTCGCCTCCATTATTTACCTCCTTTCGTTTCTTACAAAGGCCGGTAAATAAAAGCTCTAAGGGAATTTCCACCGGCTCTTGGGAAGCTCCCCGTCGAAGCGCCGCCCAACCACTTGGACTTCTTTGATAAGCCAGAGCCTCTTCGGGGAGGGCCTCCTTTCTCTGATGATAGGTCAGATGAAAATCCTGATGGAGGGTTTCCACCCCGCCGCTATAGCGAAGAACTCCTCCCCGGTCGATCAAGGCCACGTAATCCAAGAGGCCTTCCAACTCCCGTACATGGTGGGTGGACAGCAGAATTTTTACCCCCTCCGCCGAGGCTTCCGCCAGGCTGCGGCGAAGCACGGACTGGGCGTTGATGTCCAAGGCCTTGGAGGGTTCGTCCAACAGGAGAATTTTTGTACGGCAGGCCAGACTCAGGGCCAGCCAGGCCTTTCGAAGATCCCCGGCGCTGAAACTCGCAAACTTCTTTTCTCCATCGAAATCGAATTTTTCCACTAAGTCCAAAAAGACCTTTTCGGAAAAATCAGGATACAGCGGCCCACAGATTTTACCGTACTCATAGGGGGTCATATTCGGGGTGGCCAGTTCCTCTCCCACATAGGTCAGTTTCCGGTAAAAATTCTCCTCCCTTTTTTTCGGTTCGAAACCTTCAACCCGGATTTCCCCTTCCTTAGGAAAAATCAATCCCGTCAGCATTTTAAACAGCGTGGTTTTCCCCGCGCCGTTGGGTCCCAGGAGTCCCACAATACTTCCCTGGGTTAACTCCCAATCAAAGCCTTCAAAGACTTTTTCCTTTTTATAACCAAAGCTCAAGTTTTTACATTGAATCATTAAAATTCCCCCTTGGATTGTTTTAGTGTTATATTGTACTATTACAGTATAATTTTTTCCAGAAATTCTGTCAACGGGGTTTTTGATAAATTAGAGTTTTTCTCGCAAATCATGATCTTATTCCGACAAAAAGCAAAGAAAGCCCTTAGGAACCCGAGGATCCTAGCCAGCTTTCTTTGCTTTTTAAAGGAGTGTAAATTTGTGGTTACTCATCAAGACTTCTGCCGGCTTCATCGGCAATCAGTCGACCGCTGTTGGCCGCAAAGGAAATTCCCATTCCGGCGCCGGGATACTGGTAGGAAAAGGCGTTTCCTGCAATCAGCTCTCCCGCCGCGTACAAGTTCGTTACCGCTTCTCCTTCGCCGTTCAATACCTCACCGGTTGCGGAAACATGGATTCCCGGAATGGTTCCGAAGGTTCGAACCACCACCGGGGATACGTAGTAGGGACCCTCTTCTAAGGGTAATGCGTCCTCGGCGGGAAGGTCATACCCCGGGCTTTCTCCTTCTTCTAAGGCCTCCCGGTAGGCTTTCACTTCTGCAAGCAAACCTTCTTTTTCAATTTCCATTTCCTCCGCTAGGGTTTCCAAGTCTTCGAATTTTTGAATCATACCGCTTTCCAGTCCCTGCTCTAAGTGTTCCGGGTCCAAGTCTCCCTCTTCACTGATGAAATGGGCCTTACTGTCAGCATATTCCGCTATGGCCCGTTGCACTCGATAACTGATGTCCCGTTCATTATGAAAACGTTGGCCTTCACGGTTGACCATAAAGGTGGAATTGATAACCGAAGAACCGTCGGGAGCCACAATGGTTCCCATGGTTCCGTCTCCCACAACCTCGGTACCGAAGTTTTCCGTCATGGTGAATCCGTCCCCGGTTGCTCCTCCATGACTGGCGATCACTCCGTCGGCAAAGGGCTCCGCATAGCGTTCCATGAGCTCTTCATTGCTTCCGAAACCACCGGTGGTGAGCAGGGTCTTTTCTGCGTGAATCTCATAAACCGCTTCCTGATCCTCTACTCGAACCCCCACAACTTCTCCCTCTTCAACAATCAATTCCGTTACTTCCGAGTTTAAGCGAATATCAAAGTCCCGTCCTGCCACAACTTCTTCTAAGAAACGATAGAGTCCCTGGCCCCGGCCTTCCGTCCAGGCGGCAAAAAGCTTATCGCTATGGGGAGAGGAGTACTGCAGGTCACCCTCCACGGACAGCCCTAAATCCAAGTACCAGTTCAACGTATCCTCCGAATAACCGAAGGTGTTTTCAATCAACTCCCGGTTCAAGGACCTTTGGGAGCTGTCTTCCATATAGGCTACCAAGTCCTCCATTTTCGTAGCCTCCAGCCCCTCCTCTTCATGTAAATAGGAATCCACCGCAAAGATGGCGCCTCCGGTGGTGACAATGGCTCCTCCGAACACCGGCAGCTTTTCCAAAAGAATAAAGTCCAGTTCCGGGTAATGCTCTTCTAGTTCCATGGCCGCCATAATCCCTGCTATTCCGGCGCCCACAATAACGACGTCGGTCTCTTCCAATTCCCCTTGTTGCCTTTCTTGGGATTCTTCCGATTTCATGAAGTCATCGGGATTCAATCCCGCCTCCTGCAAGGCATTGGTTACCCCTTCCAAAATCCCTTCACTGGTTAAAGTTGCCCCGCTCACGGTATCCACGGAAAGAGACTGGCCCTCAGTAATTCTATCCGGCATTTCCTCTAGGGCCATATCCGATATGCCCTCGGTTTCCTGATGTTCTAGGATGGTGATGTTTTTTATTTCCTCCCCTTCGATTTCCACCTCAACACGGATCTCTCCTCCGTAGCCGGTTCCGATGCCCTCCACGGTTTCCCCAGTGCCTTCGGCGGCTCCCTCGCCGCCGTTTCCACATCCCGTAAACAAGGTAAGTACCATAAGTAAGGCAATGAATAACGACAGATTCCTTTTCACATTGATCATCCTTTCTTGTTGGTTTGTAGTATAAACAGATTGTTATTAGAGTACACTCTAATTAGAGCGCACTCTAATAATACTACTTTGACAATCCTTTGTCAATATATTTTTGGAAAATAAAAAAAGCCCGAAGGCTTTTTTATTTTTTTTCCCGGAGACTTCCATATTCTTTAAGAAATTTTTCCGTGGCTAAACTGTCCAAATACACCGTTAATATCCGTTCCAACGTATTTTTCAGGTCCAGCTTTCCTTCGTTCAGTCCCCACTCAAAAACGATGCCCTTTACAATGGTGCAAAGGTCCGCCGCCGCTTCTCCGGGATCCACCCATGCTCCCAGATACCCTTTGTTCTTGGCATCCTTCAGATCCCCGGCGGTTTGAGCGATGATCGACGTATATTCCGTTCCCGCATTCTCCTGATGGGCCAGTTCCCGACGGCAGAGGGCTTTGTTCTCCGTTGAGTAATAACTGGCAATAAAATCCACACCGGTTTTTTCACAGTAATCGGCGTAAAACAAATAAGCATCCAAAATACTGATTCGGTAATCCTCTTGGGGTTCGGGACTGTCCAGTTGGGCCACGTATTCCTTATAGACCTCCGAGAGATAGTAAGCCAAAAGCTCATCCTTGGTCTTAAAGTAATAATAAAAGGAACCGTTGGATACCCCCGATACTTCACAGATATTTTTGATCGTCAAATACTGGAAACCATGCTGTTTAATCAGCTCCGCCGCCGCTTCGAAAATCTTTTTTTTGGTCTGTTCCGACTTTACCTGTCTGGGGGTGTTGATCTTTTTACTTTTTTCCATAAGACACCTCGCACAACAATTTTTCCCGTGGTTCCTGACAACCACCTATAATACTATGATACCATAAAAATGTTTCTTTATGGAAAGTTTTTCTTGCGAAAAAAGCACCTAAAAGATTTTCCTAAATCCCTTAGGTGCTTCGATTCTTCTCCCATATTTTTCTTAACCTTCGTATTTTCTTTCAATTTCCCGAGATGCGATCAGCTCTTCCAGATACTCCAGCTGCATCTCCTGTTGCTTTTGTTGTTGCAGTTGTTGAGTGATCTGCTCTTCCACCTCTTCATAGGGGGTGCTTTCCTGTCCCTGCTCCTCCCAATTTTCTTCCAACTGGGCATAATAGGCTTTCTTTTCTTCCTCGGTCACTTCCAAGTCCTGTAGATTCAGATTCTCACTCATCAATTGTTCCACCATCAGGTTTTCCCGCAGAAAATCCTTTAAGGATTCCTCATCGAGACCTTCGGCTTCCATGGCTTCCAGCAAGCCCTCTTCTCCACCGAACTGATGGGTCAGTTCTTCGATGTTTCGCTCCACGTCCTCATCGGTTACTTCAATTCCTTGATCCTCTGCCTCCTGGACCATAACTTCTTGGGAAATCAGGGTTTGTATGGCTTGTTGCTGAATTTGAGGAAGCATAACCGCCCCTTCTTCACTGTCCAAATCAATGCCATACTGCTCCGCTACCATATTTTTACTCCGTTCAAACTCTTCTTCAAAATCAGCGAATAGAATGTCCTCGCCGTCGATGCGAATAAACACATCCTCATCATCGAAATCATCCATATTCAGCTCCTCGGGAGCCTCCGACTGTTGCTCTTCCAGGGCGTCATTACTGCCCCCGGCACTTTCTTCGTTGTCCGGTTCCTCTCCGTTACAGGCCGTAAGCACCACAAGGCCCATCACCGTAATCATCAGTACCGTCAATAACTTTTTCTTCAACATAAAACCTCCTATACGTGTCTTCAAGTTTGTCCTTGGATCTTCCATCCAATGACCACAGTCTAACAGAAAAATGTATCATTTTTATGACACCGGGGATTCCTTCAAAGCCAGGGAAAAATCTCCCCCCATTGATCACAGCATATCATCAAAAGGACTCAGCATCCTTCCCATGATTTTGATCACCATTTCCTTATAGCGGGGAACGGACTCCTTCCCTTTGGCCTTTCCTTCATCGGAGGGTCCCGGTTCCCGGTAGGGAACACTTTCCCGAACCAGTTCTTCCTTCGCCTGCGATAACCGGGATGCAAAGGACCGACTGTCAATCACCACCATGTTTTCCGTACTCAAAAAGGCGCTACGGGCATCCATGTTAAAGGAACCCACCATGCTGATCCGTTGGTCAAATATATAGGATTTACCATGGATGGAACCGGCACCGGCGTACTCAAAAATCTCCTCTGTATGGGAGGCGATATCCTCCCGGTGATTTAAGTAACCGGCGATGCCGAAATAATTTGGAGAGGCTGCCTTGGAGTTTGTGAGCACAAACCGTTTATTCTGTGCCTGAGAATGATCAAAGTAGGCCCTCATGGTATCCGTAGGAATCACATAGGGACTTTGGATAACCACGGACTCTTCCGCCGTTTCCATAAGTTCTGCCATTTTCTCAAGAATACGGGGGTCTTTTTCCAACCGATCCAAGGAATTGGTGATCAAGGTAATCTTCTTTGTGGGATGGGATTTTCCCTGCCAGTCAATCTTGCCGGGAAATTTTTCAGGGTGTTCCCTTTCTATTTCTCGGCGCAGGTTCAATAGCTCATAGGTTTTTTCCTCCGCCGACCCCCGGTGTCTTTCGGCGACTTGTTGATCCTTCTGTTTCGTGTACTCGCTTTCCCATAGGCGCTGAAAGTACTGATCGAAATCCGAAAGCACGCTCAACTCCTGCCGGTGATCTCCCTCTTTGAATACCAGTACGTCCCGGTCTTTTACCAAGGTCTCCTTTGATGATTCGAGAAAATACTGATCACCGATATTTCGGCCCCCGGTTATGGCATAGGTGCCGTCAACAACCATGAATTTATCATGCATGCGATTGTTCCATGTCCAAGGTTTTATAAGGTTCAAGGGTTCATAAAAACGAATATCGATATTTTCGTGATTCACCAAGGCCCGATGGGTTTCACGATTCCTGCGCCCCAGGTTATGGAAAATACCGTCGAAAAGCAGTTCCACCTCCACCCCCCGGTCTGCGGCGGATAGAATGGTTCCGTAAAACAATTGGCTGGCCAGGCCCTCATGGACGGAAAAATAGGCCACGCGGATCCTTTCCTGGGCCCGGTCCATAAGGTGGAGCCTGGATATCCCGGAAAATTCGGGATCCTCCAACAACACGACTCTATCCGGTCCGATTTCATCACGGTAAAAGCCCTCCAAATCCATGGTCCGGGAGTCCTCACGGGGATCCGCCGTAACCATATATACCGGTAAGACAAAACCGATCAAACTGTAAACGAAATACACCGAGAGCAAAATGGCGATTTTTTTTCCTAGTCTTTTCTTCATGGCAACCCTCTCTTACACATTTTTTCCCCGCCCTACATATAGCATCCTACCACCCCCAGATGAACTCATTATGAACTCACGCCCCCTTCAATAAAAACCGAATAAGGCAACGATTTTCGAGAGCAAACAAAAAAATACAGCGACGGAAGAGCAAGGATTCATCCCTTGTCTTCATCGCTGTATTTTCCCAAACCTTTCTATAATAAATAATTCTTTAAGGAGGCTATTTTACCAAATCATTAATTCCTTTGCCGAGGTCTCCAGACTTTCTCTAAAATCCGGATGGGCAATGGCGATCAATCGCTTCACCCGCTCCCTTATGGGTGTTCCCCGCAGAGCGGCCACTCCATATTCCGTTACGACATAATCCACGTCGTTTCGGGATAGGGATACGGCGGCCCCCTGGGTCAGTCCCGGAACAATTTTCGAGATGGTTTTGGGCTCACCGGTTTTAGGGTCTTTGATCTTTGTGGTGGAATAAAGGGCGATGATGGATTTCCCGTCCCTTCCGATCTGTGCCCCGATGGCGGTATCCGCCTGACCTCCGGTACCGCTGAATTGGCGATGGCCGATGGCCTCGGAGGCGCACTGTCCCGTCAAATCGATTTCGATGGTGGTGTTGATGGATACCATCTTATGATTTTGTCCGATGACACTGGGATCGTTCACCCATCGTCCCCGGAAAATCTGTACGGCGGGATTGTCATCGATAAAGTCATACAAAACCTTACTTCCCAGGGCAAAGGTGGCAACCATTTTCCCCGGCATCAGGGTTTTTTCATTGTTGGTGATGGCGCCGCTTTTAAAGAGCTCCACCATACCGTCGGTAAACATTTCCGTATGGATGCCCAGATCTTTTTTCGTTTTCAGTTCCGAGGCTACGGCATTGGGAATTCCGCCGATGCCCAACTGGATGGTGGATCCGTCCTCCACCAGGTCCACAATGTGCTTTCCGATTTGTCGGTCCTTGTCACTGGGCTCGGTGATCGGTAGTTCCGGCAGGGGATAGTTCTGTTCGATCAGATAGTCCACTTCACTAATATGAATTACGGTATCCCCGAAGGTTCTGGGCATATTGGGATTGACCTCCAGAATGGATTTTTCCGCATGTTCCATCATATCCCTTTCATAGGTTGCACTCAAAGAAAGGGACAGGTATCCGTGTTTGTCCATGGGACTGGCGGTGCCGATGAAAATATCCGGTTTTTTATAGTCCAGTCTTCGCTCCGCCGCTAAATGCAGATGGTTGGGCACAAAGGATACGTTCCCGTTTTTATGGGCCTTTCGTATTTCGGGACTGTAAAACCATCCCTCCATACGAATTTGGTCTTTATAATCGGGGTTTTGAAAGTATTCATACCCCCCCATGGGCAGGCAGGTTACCACAGTCACGTTTTCTACCCGGTCCGCCACCTCATGAATTCTACTGACCATGCCCCGGGGCTCCGCCGCACCCAGGGCGGAGATAATCTCGTCGTTGCTTTTGATAAAGGATAAAGCCTGATCCACCGTAATGATTCGATCCTTGTATAATTGTTGAATGTCCATTTTACTCCTCCTAACTGCCCCATTTTATCGTACAGGCATCCCAGGCATAACCGATGCCGGCGCTTACCCAGGTGATTACGGAACCCGGTTGAATTTTTCCCCTTTCCATGGCAAGTTCCATGGATAAAATCTGATCCACCTGACCGATATGACCATAATCCTCGAGATACACCGATTGCTCCGGTTGAAGCCCCAGCTCCGACAATACGAATCCGTGGGCCGAGCGCTTCATATGAAGTATCGCCAAATAGTCCAGATCTTTCCGGGTATAACCGCTACGTTCCAGGGACTTATCGATCACCTGTAGGAAGTTGGGCATGCTCACCTCTCCCAACCCCTGTTTCATATGCTCGGGATCAAATACATCCAGGGATTTTCCGCTTTCTTTTACATTCTCCTCATTTACCGGGTACTTGGTACCGCCGTATCGTACCCCCACATCCTTGGCAAAGGATCCGTCGCTGATAATGGCGCTTTCCAATAGTAAGTTTTTTCCGTAGTTCTTTTTTAACAGAACGGCCCCACCTCCGGCTCCCAGGTTGAACATGAAACTAACCCGGGGATTATTGTAATCGATCAAATCCCCGTTTCGATACCCCCCGGCAATCAGCACCGTATTGATGCCCTTATCCTCAAGCATCATGGCCTTGGCAATTTTCATGGCGGCCACAGCGGTGCCGCAGCGTTGGGCGATATCAAAGCCCCAGGCATTTTTCGCCCCGATTTTTTCCTGGATGTAAATCCCCGTGGTAACCAAAGGATACTCCTTGTATTCCTCTCCGATGGAAATCACCAAATCGATTTCCATGGGATCCACACCGGTATTTTTCAGACAGGCCCTGGCCGCCTTAACTCCCATTTCCATGGTGCCGTCATCCTTACCGGGGACCGGTTTTTGGTGAAAACCCAGTTTGTTCTTAATAATATCCGTAGGAATCCCCGATTGTCGGGAAATCTCTTCGGCACTCTCCATCTGCTCGGGAATATAGGTTCCAAATCCCACGATCCCTACATGGTTTTCTTTCATGGCCTTCCCTCCTAGTTTTCTATGTTCAGCTGTAAAAATCCTAAAACCTGTATGTTAAACTCCCGTGGTTTCTCATAGCATGAGGCGTGGCCACAATCCGGTATCATTACCAGGGCGGCGCCGTTGATTTTTTTATAAATTCGATAAACCTCCTCGTAGGGGGTTACCCCATCCCGATCCCCTCCGATCACAAGAGTCGGTCTTTCAATTTTATCAATCTCATCTTCAATATTATAGTTTCCGTGACTTGAGGATAAACGCAGGTAACGGTCAAACCATTCCTTGGTCAAAATCTTTTTAAACTGCGTTTCCCGCTCCTTTAACCAGGAATAGTGACTTTCATAGAACACGTCGGAATAAATCAGGGGCATGGCGATTCGAAAAAATCGTTCCCCATCATAAAGTTTCGCCGCTTCGTCCCAGGCTCCTCCGATCCCCTTTAGGAAATTGCTGATTTTTGAGCTGGTATTGGCCAGAATCAGTCGGTCCACATACTCAGGGTATTTCAGGGTAAAGAGCATCCCCACCTGGCCTCCGTAGGAAATTCCCAGGATATGGGTCTTTCTAATATTCAAATGATCCAACAGGGCCACTAGATCTTCCCGGTGCTGCTCGATATTATAAGCCTCCCTTGAGGCTTCCGATTTTCCCTGATCTCGAAAGTCCAGGGTCAGTACACGATAGCCCCTTTGAAGATAATCTTTTTTTAACTCATCCCAGCTTGAACTGCTCATCATGATTCCGTTTAAAATTGTCAGTACCTCTCCGGAATCTCCCGTCAACTCATAATACATTTGTACACCGTTAATCACGGTCGTTGCCATATTTCCACCCCTTATTTAAAGGATCCCCGGCTATAGTACTCCCTGCAACGGTGGCTTTCGGGTTTTTCCGAAAGATCGGTGCCGGGGATGCTTCTTAGGATTTATTTTTCCAAAAAGTTTTTGATCTTTGTCGTTAATTCCTCGGTCACATCGGTAATGGGGGAGTGACCGGACTCCTTAAAGATATGGAGCTCCGCCTTATCTCCCAGGGCATTGGCGGTTTCCTCCACCATGTTTAGGGGGACCACGTAATCCTTTTCTGCACCGAAGATCAGGGTTTGTTGACGGATCCGATCCACCTTGCCGTCCCCCTCCACCATTCCGTTATGTTCTTCGGTAATGTTGAAAGTGGCCAGGGCCCAGTCCACATCCACCAGGTTTCGCTGTTTTAAGGTCTCTTCTAGATATTCTTTGTATTTTGACGGCTCCGGTTTTTCAACCACATAGATGGCCGCATCCCAGATCTGTTTCATCACTTCATAATTCTGATTTTCCATGGCCTGTACCGCCGGCAGTACCTGTATCGGATCCTTGGCCATTTCCTCCTTGGTCTCATAGAAGGCTCCTACAACGGGTTCTCCCTTTTCGTTTTTCTTAAACAGGGGATATCCCTTCGGCGATACGGACTCCACTAAGATCAATTTTTCCACCATTTCCGGATAATCCGCCGCCAGGATCATGGCGATGCCGCCCCCGGTGGACCATCCTGCCACGGCGAGATCTTTCAACTTCAAAATCTCGCAAAACTCCGCCAC
>CAZTIJ010000068.1:0-10355 GCA_964613365.1 uncultured Clostridiaceae bacterium
TTACCGAGAGATAAAAGAGTAGAGATCGCATTAACTTATATATATGGAATCGGCAAAAGTCTATCTAGAGAGATTTTACAAAAAGCAGGAATCAATATTGATACAAGGGTAAAGGACCTTACGGAACAAGAGGTCAACGCCCTGAGAAAATCCATTGATGAAAGCTACCAGGTGGAAGGGGATCTTCGTCGGGAGAAAAGCTTAAACCTGAAAAGACTTCGAGAAATCCGATGCTACCGTGGACTACGGCATAGAGCCGGTTTACCGGTAAGAGGTCAAAACACGAAAAACAATGCACGAACCAGAAAGGGTCCGAAACGATTAGCGGGACGGAAAAAGTAAAAGTAGGTAAGGAGGGAACAAAGAATGGCAAAGGCTACAAAAAAGCGAGTTACTCGTAAGAAAAAAGAACGTAAGAATATAGAACGGGGTCAAGCCCATATCCAATCCACCTTTAACAACTCGATCATTAACTTAACGGATATGCAAGGAAACACCATAGCTTGGTCATCAGCAGGACAATTAGGATTCAAGGGTTCGAGAAAATCCACTCCTTTTGCTGCTCAAATGGCCGCAGAAGCTGCCAGCAAAACCGCAATGGATCATGGATTGAAAACCGTGGAAGTTTACGTAAACGGACCGGGATCCGGTAGAGAAGCGGCCATCCGGGCACTACAGGCTGCAGGACTTGAGGTTAACGCAATCAAAGACGTAACCCCGATTCCCCATAACGGTTGTCGACCACCGAAGAGAAGAAGAGTATAAGAAAGTAGATTAGGAGGTGTATTCAAAATGGCTAGATATACAGGCCCAAGTTGTAGACAGTGTAGAAGAGAAGGCGAAAAGCTATATTTAAAAGGTGACCGATGCTATACCGATAAATGTGCCGTCGGTAAAAGAAGCTATGCACCGGGTCAGCACGGGACAAGCAGAAAGAAGCTGTCCAACTACGGAGTGCAATTAAGAGAGAAACAAAAGGCGAAGCGGTTCTACGGTTTATTGGAATCCCAGTTTAGAAAATATTTCGAAATGGCGGATCGAAGAACCGGAGTCACCGGTGAGAACCTTTTATCGATTCTGGAAAGCCGATTAGACAATACGGTATTTAGAATGGGACTTGCCACTTCCAGAAAAGAAGCAAGACAGCTGGTAACCCACGGACATTTTACCATCAACGGTAAAAAAGTGGACATTCCTTCTTACTTGGTAAGTGTAGGCGATGTGATTGCCGTTAAGGAAAAGTCAAAGGCTTCCAATAAATTCAAAGGAATTGCCGAAGGATTTAAAGGAACGGCTCCACAGTGGTTGACTGTAGATGCGGAAAAGTTAGAGGGGAAAGTAGTAGCGCTACCTTCAAGAGATGACATAGATCTACCGATAGCAGAGAATCTAATTGTAGAGTTATACTCTAAGTAGAATTTCTAACGATTCAGTTGCCCTCAGAACGATCAAGACAAGAAAATAAGGGAGGGTTTCATTTATGATAGAAATGGAAAAACCCAAGGTTGAACTGATTGAACGCAATGAAAACAATACCTTTGGGAAATTCGTGGCAGAGCCCCTGGAAAGAGGTTATGGTATTACTCTGGGAAACGCTCTGAGAAGGATCATGCTTTCATCTCTTCCGGGAGCCGCAGTGACCTCGATCAGCATCGAGGGAGTACTACACGAATTCTCTACGATTCCCGGTGTCAAAGAAGATGTAACGGAGATCGTGTTAAACTTAAAGGAACTTTCAATTAAACTTCATACCGACGAACCGAAAACCGTTCGTATTGAAAAAGAAGGGGAGGGTGTGATTACCGCAGGGGATATTATTGCGGATTCCGATGTGGAAATTCTCAACCCGGATATGCACATCGCAACCCTGGACCACGATTCAAGGTTCTTTATGAATATTAATGTTTCCAAGGGAAGAGGATACGTTCCCGCAGAAAATAACAAATCCGAGGATTTAGCCATCGGCGTAATTCCCGTAGATTCGATTTTCACCCCGGTGAAGAACGTAAGTTATTTCGTGGAAAACACCCGAGTGGGTCAGGTGACCGACTTTGATAAGCTCATCATTGAAATGGACACCGACGGCAGCATCAACCCGGAAGAAGCGGTTTCCTTAGCGGCAAAAGTAATGAATGAGCATTTAAATCTTTTCATCTCCTTAACGGATCATACCGATGAAGTGGAAATCATGGTTCAAAAAGAAGAGGACGAAAAGGAAAAAGTGCTCGAGATGACCATTGAGGAACTCGATCTTTCCGTGCGGTCTTATAACTGTTTAAAGCGGGCGGAAATCAACACCGTGGAACAGCTGACCAATAAAACCGAAGAGGAAATGATGAAAGTCCGGAACTTAGGTAAGAAGTCTCTAGTGGAAGTACAAAAGAAGCTTGAAGATTTAGGTCTTGGATTAAGACCTAGCGACGAGTAGATCAGTAGCAAGGAGGGATGAACATGACGAATAGAAAGTTAGGCCGTGACAGTGCCCATAGAAACTTAATGCTAAGAAATATGGCCACGGAACTTTTACGACACGGAAGAATCGAAACAACTATTGCCAAAGCTAAGGAAGCAAGACGGGTAACGGAAAAAATGATCACTTTAGGCAAACGGGATGATCTACACGCAAGACGTCAAGCCATGTCTTACTTAACGGATGAAACCGTGGTAAAGCAGTTGTTTGATGAAATCGGACCAAAGTATGCCGAAAGAAACGGCGGCTATACCCGAATTATGAAAAAGGGTCCACGAAGAGGCGACAACAGTGAGATGGCCATCATTGAATTAGTATAAAAAAACTCCGGGATTAAGTGTGGACTTAATCCCTTTTTTTTATAAAAGAACCGCTAAAAGCGAGAACAATCATGGCAAAAAACCGTGATTTACGATATAATTAGTTTGAATTGGTTTCAAATGTTAATAGAAAAGAAGGGATTATTTATGGAAAAAATGATCGAGGTGCAAAACGTAACCTTTCTCTATGAAAGCAATGATCAGGACGATGTAATCAAAGCATTGAAGGATATTAACATAGAAGTAAAACCGGGGGAGTTTGTGACTATTATCGGACACAACGGTTCGGGAAAATCCACCTTGGCCAAACATATCAATGCCCTGTTAAAACCCAGTGAAGGGGATGTATGGGTAAAGGGAATGAATACCAAGGAAGAGGAAGAGACCTGGAACATTCGACAAACCGCCGGGATGGTGTTTCAAAACCCCGACAACCAGATTGTAGCCACCATTGTGGAAGAGGACGTGGCCTTTGGTCCCGAGAATTTAGGGATCCCCTCAGGGGAAATACGACTGCGGGTGGAAGAAGCCCTCAAAACCGTGGGGATGTTGGAATACCGAGAGAAGGGCCCCCATTTGTTATCGGGGGGACAAAAACAGCGTATTGCCATCGCCGGAGTCATCGCCATGAAGCCGGACTGCATCGTCCTGGACGAGCCTACGGCCATGCTGGACCCCTCGGGACGGAAGGATGTTATGGATACCATTAAAAAACTGAACCGGGAAGAAAACATCACCGTGCTGAACATCACCCATTTTATGGAAGAGGCGGTGAACTCCGACAGGGTCATTGTCATGGAGGACGGGGATATTGTGCTGGAAGGAACCCCCCGGGAGGTTTTTTCCAAGGTGGGAGAACTGAAAGCCCTGGGACTGGATGTTCCTCAAGTGACGGATTTGGCCTTCGAGCTTCGAAAAGAAGGTATTGAATTAACGGAAGATATACTAACCGTAGATGAGATGGTGATGCAACTATGTCAATTAAAATAGAGAATCTAACCTATGTGTACAACCCCAAAAGCCCCTTTGAAACCAAGGCCTTGGACGGCATCGATCTGGAAATCGGCGACGGAGAATTCATCGGACTGATTGGTCATACGGGCTCAGGAAAGTCCACCTTGATTCAACATTTAAACGGACTGATCAAACCCACTTCCGGAAAGATCACCGTGGGTGATTTGGTGATCACCGGTGAAAAAGTAAAACTGGCGGATCTTAGAAAAAAAGTGGGACTGGTTTTCCAATATCCGGAACACCAATTATTTGAAGAAACCGTCTACAACGATATCGCCTTTGGTCCGAAGAACTTAAATCTCTCCGAAGAGGAAATCGATGCTCGGGTTCGGGAATCCATGGAACTGGTGAAGCTGGAATTTGAGGAGTTAAAAGACCGATCCCCCTTTGAACTGAGCGGAGGACAGAGAAGACGGGTGGCCATTGCCGGGGTTCTAGCCATGAAGCCGGACATCCTGATCCTGGACGAGCCCACCGCGGGCTTGGATCCGAAAGGGCGGGACGAAATTCTTGATCAGATTAAGTTTTTGCATCAAAAGTATAAGAACACCGTGATCCTGGTCTCCCACAGCATGGAGGATATTGCCAAGCTTGTGGACCGGATTGTTGTAATGCATGGCGGAAGGATTGAGCTCCACGGCGTACCCCGGGAAGTCTTTAAACAGTCGGAAAGACTGGAATCCATCGGTTTGGGAATCCCCCAGATAACAAATTTGATGGAAGCCCTTAGAAAAGTGGATAGGAGCATTGAGGGGGAAGTTTTGACGGTGGAGGAAGCCAAAACTGAAATCTTACGATGGATAAGGAGTAATAAAGATGCTTAAAGATATCACAATCGGACAACATTATCCCACGGGCTCCCCGATCCATAAAATGGATCCGAGGATCAAAATCATCATAACCTTTATCTATATCATCTCTCTTTTTGTGGTGAATAATTTTGTGGGTTATATTTTTGTGCTGGGCTTTTTACTGTCGGCCATAACCGTATCGAAAGTACCGGTAATGTATATAGTAAAGGGGTTAAAACCCTTGATGATTTTAATCGGTATCACCTTTATGATCAATATCTTTATGACCAGCGGCGAAGTAATCCTTCGGTTCGGTCCCTTTACCGTTACGGAGGAGGGATTGTACCAGGCCTTTTTCATGGCCCTTCGTTTAATATTTCTGGTAATGGGAACCTCCCTACTGACGTTAACCACATCCCCCATTGCCCTGACCGACGGAATCGAACATATTCTAAACCCTTTTAAACGCATCGGGGTTCCCGCCCATGAGCTGGCCATGATGATGACCATTGCCCTACGGTTTATTCCCACCCTGCTGGAAGAGACCGATAAAATTATGAAGGCCCAAATCGCCCGGGGGGCGGATTTTGAAAGCGGAAACTTAATTTCCAGAGCCAAGGGGCTGGTGCCCTTATTGGTTCCCTTGTTCATCAGCTCCTTTCGAAGGGCCGATGAGTTGGCCATGGCCATGGAGGCTCGGTGCTACCGGGGAGGAGAAAATCGTACCCGGATGAAAGAGTTGAAAACTCAAGGGAAGGATTATTTCGGTCTATCCATCGGCCTGTTGTTGATCCTTCTGTTGATCGGAAACCGAATATGGTTTTAAAGGGTGAAGCCGATGCGTAATGTTTTGTTAACCATAGCCTATGACGGCACCAATTACTCCGGTTGGCAAATTCAGCCCAACGGAGTGACCATTGAGGAAAAACTGATGGAAGCTTTCCGAAGGATGGACGGAAGCAAGGTGAAAATCATCGGCTCCGGACGGACCGATGCCCGGGTTCATGCCCGGGGGCAAAAGGCCAGTGTGCGATTGAACAGCACCGTGCCCACGGAGCGACTGCCCTTTGCCCTGAATGCCAAGTTGCCACCGGACATTGTTGTGACGGGGGCAAAGGAAGTCCCCCCGGAGTTCCATGCCCGCTACGATGCCATCGGAAAAACCTACAAGTACCGGCTGTACACCGGAGCTTTTCCCGATCCCATCGGCAGAAACCACCAGTATCATATAAAAGAAAAACTGGACTTTTCATTGCTGCAGGGGGCCTTGGAAATCATGAAAGGCTGTCACGACTTTAAAGGCTTTATGGCTTCGGGAAGCAGCGTAAAAACCACCCGACGGACCATCGATCAGATTGAGGTCCAACCCGTTGATTCGGAAAAGACGGATATTTACATCGGTGCCGACGGATTCTTATATAATATGGTCAGGATCATCATCGGTTCCACGGTGGACGTGGCAAAGGGGAAAATATCCATTGAACAGTTACGGGAGGCCTTAAACAAACAAAAACGGGAGCTGGCCGGTCATACCGCTCCGCCCCAAGGCCTCTTTTTACAAGAGGTCCGCTATTCCCATGAAAGTGAACGGGGGTAAAAGAAACCCTTGACACACCAGGTACATTGTATTAAAATGGTTTAGTGTACAAAAGATGAAGAGATCCATTAGCCCCGGATCTTCATATACATGATCGTTAATATCAGATCAATTGAGTGAAATGGTAGTGTAAAGATCAATAAGGAGGGAAAATGATGAAAACTTATATGGCAAAGCCCAATGAGCTGGAAAGAAAATGGTTTGTTGTCGACGCTGAAGGGAAAACCTTGGGTAGATTGAGCTCGGAAATAGCTAAAATCTTAAGAGGTAAACATAAACCGGAATTCACTCCCCATGTGGATACCGGAGATTTCGTAATCGTAGTCAACGCAGAAAAAGTTGAAGTCACAGGAAAGAAACTGGATAAGGAGTTTTACCGATACCATACCGGTCATCCCGGTGGACTGAAAGAAATCAGCTACCGAAGAATGCGGGATGAAAAACCGGAACTGTTTATTCAAAATGCAGTAAAAGGTATGCTTCCGAAAAATCGACTGGGAAATCAAATGATTAAAAAATTAAAGGTATACGCCGGACCCGAGCATGATCATGCTGCTCAAAAGCCGGAAGCCTTAGAGGTATAAAATCGGAGGGAGGATGTAAAAATGGAAAAGCTTTCTATTCAAGGTACGGGAAGAAGAAAGAGTTCAATTGCCAGGGTACGACTGGTTCCCGGTAATGGAAACGTTACAATAAATAACAAGGATTTATCCGAGTATTTAAGCTATGAAACCTTACGAAACGAAGTAAAAAGACCGCTGGATATTACGGATACCTTAAGCAAATACGACGTAATCGCCACCGTAAGCGGTGGAGGATTTACCGGACAGGCAGGAGCATTACGACACGGAATTGCAAGAGCCCTTGTGAGTTCCGATGAAGAACTGAGAGGAACCTTAAAAAGAGCCGGATTCTTAACGCGGGATTCAAGAATGAAAGAGCGAAAGAAATACGGTCTTAAAAAAGCAAGAAGAGCTCCACAGTTCTCCAAGAGATAATTTCAATAGACCTTCAAACCCCCGGAACTTTAGAGTTTTGGGGGTTTTTCTCTGGAGAATGAAGGGAAGCCTGTCAAGGACATCCTAGAAAGGAAGAATGAAAATGAAGGACCGAAACAAAGGAATACTACTCATGATAATAGCCTCCCTGTGCTTTGCCCTGATGGCATCGGCGGTGAAATATACGGGAGCGATTCCCACCATGCAAATAGTTTTTTTTCGAAACTTCATTGGAATGGTGATTTCCGGGTATATGATCTATAGTAGGGGAGGCAGTTTCAAAGGTCGGAATCGAGGGGGACTTGTTTTCCGTTCCCTCTTCGGTTTAGCCGGGGTTTTTTTATACTTTTACTCCCTGGGACGGATCCCCTTATCCGATGCCGTGGTACTGAATCAAATGAGCCCCTTTTTTGTGGTGGTTCTTTCGGCCCTGTTTTTAAAAGAACCCATTAAGAGGCTTCAGATTCCCGCTGTTTTCTTAGCCATGGCCGGGGTAATCTTTATTATACGACCGGAGTTTAACGCATCGATTTTTCCGTCGCTGATCGCCCTGATGTCCGCTGTTTTCGCAGCGGCGGCCTATACCACAATTCGCCATTTGCGTCTGACGGATCAACCCCAGGTGATTATTTTTTACTTTACCGCATTCTCCGTGGTGGTGGCGATCCCCTTTATGGCACTGGGACAGTTTCAGTGGCCCACAGCTCTGCAGTTTCTCGGTTTGCTGGCCGTCGGATTGTTTGCCACGGCAGCTCAGTTTTTTATGACCTATGCCTATCGTTATGCCCAGGCCGGGGATCTTTCCATTTATTCCTACGGAAAAACCCTGTTTTCAACCTTAATCGGGGCCGTGATTTGGATGGAGATCCCGGATCCCTACAGTGTGATAGGAATTTTATTTATTTTGACCGGAGCCTATGTAAACTATTTTTCAAGTAAAAAAAAGGTGGGATAACCCATGGATCAATCCAAGGAAGTTTTTCTAATGACCGTAGGGGAAGAGATGAAAGCAGAGATCATAGAAGCGGAATTGAAAAAGCAGGGCATCCCGGTGCTGAAAAAACATCGGGAGGGGGGAGACTATTTAAGCATCTATATGGGAAAGTCCATGTATGGGGTGGATCTTTATGTGGCCGGGGAAAGCCATGACATTGCCCGGGAAATTCTAAAGGACCTAGGAATTACCGACATCGAAGGACAGCCGGTAAAGGAGCGGAAGGATGTCGGCGACGATACCGCCGGTGAACAAAACAAAACTCAAATAAGAATTTTTAAAGTGGGGATGCTGCTTATTCTCCTCCTCTGGTTATGGCTGTTTTTACGAAGCTCTTAGCCCGGGGCAGACAGAAAGGCAAGGCAAAATCCACCGAGAAGAGGAGGAACAGAAACATGGAATATACCGGGGAAAGGGTGGTTCCGGAACACATGAGAGAGGATAACGGAATGTTGCTGGAACACAAAGCTCGATATATTTTTGCAAAGGAGTATGCCTTCGGAAGGGTGTTGGATATTGCCTCTGGGGTAGGCTATGGAGCGGATCTACTGCTAGAGGAAATCTATGATGAAAAAATTGAACAGTATCTGGGGATTGATTTATGTGAAAAAACCGTTGCCTATGCCCGGGAACTCTACGGATTTGCTAAAACCCGCTTTGAGCAGGGGGATGCCTTAGACCCCGGCCTTGTACGACGGTATGGAAGGTTCGATACCATCCTGTCCTTTGAAACCATCGAGCATATTGAAAGGGATGACAGCTTTGTAAAAAACCTGGTCCGCTTATTGGATGAAAAAGGCACCTTAATCATTTCCACGCCCTTCGGCAGAGGAAGAGATGTGTCCTGCAGCTCTCCCTTTCATGTCCGTCAATACTTACAAGGGGAGTTTATTGAACTGTTGGAGAGCTTCGGCCTGAAGGTGGAGCTATTTTGTCAAAAAGGACAGACCGTAGAAAGACCAAAACCCGATGAAAAGTATTACTTAATGGTGGCTGTATGCAAGCTTCAAAATTAAGTTTCTTACCTCCCATCAAAGGCAGTGATCTTTTGAGGAAGGGCCTCTTGACAAATGTGATAGAAAGTAGAAGAGGGAAAAAAGAAAAGAAGGGTCGGGTTATCCGGCGCTTCTTTTTGTAAAGGGAAAAATACTATTTTCTTTAACTCTTAAGCTTGCAGGTGGAGATACCGGGGTCCTTCTCAATGGCGGCAATTTTTTTTCCAAAAACCTGAAACTCCGTGAGTTCTTCCAAGGGTGCGTCTAAAAAATTATTGAAAGCAAAGAGCAGGGTATTGATATTATTTCGGTTCAGACGGTATACCGTTCGCTGTCCCTGTTTCTCCATGTCCACAATTTCCGCCTGGCGTAGGATCTTTAAGTGCTGGGATATTCGAGGCTGACTCATCTCTAAAATACTCTCTAATTCACAGACGTACATGCTCTTTATGGAAAGCAGTTTGACGATTTTGATACGGGAAAGCTCACCTAAGGCTTTGAACATCATATCATATTCCATTTTTGTACCCTCCCATAGAATCATTGTTGACTCTATTATATCAAAAAATCTTCCTGAAACCTATCGGGAAGTAAAATATAATGGGTAAAGGATTTTTTTACGGGTATGACTGTGGAAGAAATCAAAATATTTGCCTGGCAGTTGACAAAGGAAGGTTCGGGCAGTACAATGAACAAATAGTAAATGCAAACAATATGCAATAAATAAAGCAGGGGCTAGGAGAGATTATCATGCATCTGGCACAAATTGATCGTATATCAAACAGTACCTATAGTTACTTTCATAATGCTCTGGTGGGAACGAAGGTTGTATTTACCGTGATCATGGTAGCGGCTTTTATTATGAGTGACAGTGTGACCAAGGGGCTGGGGCTTTTGGGAATGGTTCTGCTGTCCTTTTGGATCGGAAGGATTCCCATTCGACTGGTTCTTCAATTAGCCCTGTACCCCGCTTTTTTCAGTTCTATTTTTGCCTTAATGGAAATGGGAAGTTCCGTTGCCGGAGGCCTGCTGATCATTATCAAGGCAGTGGGAGCGGGAATGACCATGATTCTGTTGATCACCACAACACCCTATACCGATCTGTTTTCCTTTTTATCCCTTTGGATGCCGACCCTGCTGGTGGATGTTTTTATGTTTACATATCGGGGGGTATTC
>CAZTIJ010000069.1:0-10103 GCA_964613365.1 uncultured Clostridiaceae bacterium
ATGAAATCCCGAGGGGTATATGAAACCCCGGGAGGAACGATTCTATACGAAGCCCATAAAGCTTTGGAAAAGCTGACATTGGATAAGGATATGATTTCTTACAAAAATGATATTGCAAAAAAATATGGAGAGCTGTTATATGACGGCCTTTGGTTCACCCCCTTGAAAAAATCCCTGGACAGCTTTGTGGATTCTTCCCAGGAAGCGGTATCGGGAACGGTAAAGATAAAGCTTTATAAAGGCAGTGCCAAAGCTTTGGGAACAAAATCGGAAAACTCTTTATACCGGGAAGATTTTGCAACCTTCGGCGCCGACCAGGTCTATAATCAGCAGGATGCAGAGGGGTTTATTAATCTACACGCCCTTCCCTTGACGATCCAGGGACTCAAAAATTTAGAAAAGAAACAGATACAGGAAGCCGAAGGGAAGCCGGGATCCTTTGCAGCCCTATAAGGCACAGAGCTTAATGCAAGGCGGATCCCCTTTTTCTCACAGCGAAATCAAAAACAGTGGACAAAGAAAAACAGAAAGGAGAGGAACCTCCGATGACAGAAAACACCACGAAAGCTCTTTGGAGCGGAAGATTTTCCAAAGCCCCCGATGAAATGATGAAAAATTTCGGTGAATCCATTTCCGTGGACTGGTGCTTTTATAAAGAAGATATTGAAGGCAGCAAAGCCCATGGGAAAATGCTTTATAAAATCGGAATATTGGAAAAGGAGGAACTGGAACAGATTCTGAAAGCCTTTGAGGAAATCGAAGAGGAGATTGAATCGGGGGATTTGGTTCCGAACATTGAATTGGAAGATGTACACATGAACATTGAAAACCGGCTGATCCAAAAGCTGGGGGATCTGGGTGGGAAGATTCATACGGGCCGATCTCGAAACGACCAGGTGGTAACGGATTACCGGCTGTATTTGAAAAAAGAAATCACCGGCATGAAAGAGCGGTTGAATAAATTTATGGAGGTTTTGTTGCACCGAGCAAAGAAGGATGTGGATGTGATCATCCCGGGGTTTACCCATTTGATGCATGCCCAGCCCATCAGTCTCGGCCACTACTGGATGGCTTATTTCTGGAAGTTTCAACGGGATTGGAAGCGACTACACGGGGCGTGGGAATCCTCCGACGTGAGTCCCTTGGGGGCCGGGGCCCTGGCCGGTTCCACCCTGCCCTTAGACCGGGAGTACACCCGGGAGCTTCTGGGTTTTGGCCAGGTCAGTGAAAACAGTTTGGATACGGTGTCGGACCGGGATTTTATTATGGATCTTCAGTACGCCCTGTCCACTTTGGTTATCCATACCAGCGGACTGTGTGAGGACTTGATTGTTTGGAATACCCAGGAGTTCAATTATGTGGAACTGCCCGATGAGTTCTGTACCGGGTCCAGTATGATGCCCAACAAGAAGAATCCCGATGCCCTGGAACTGATTCGTGGGAAAACCGGAGGGGTGGTTTCGGGGCACTTTAATCTCATGATGAATTTAAAGGGGCTGCCCTTGACCTATAACCGGGACCTTCAGGAGGATAAAAAGTTTGTGCTGGAGAACATTGCCACCACAAAGGCGGTGCTGGAAATCCTTCCCCTGTTGATTGAAAAGATTGAAATCCGGGAAGAAAACATTGAAAAGCATCTTGAAAAAGGTTTTCTGTTGGCAACGGATGTTGCGGAGTATCTTGTGGAAAAAGGGGTTCCCTTTCGAAAAACCCATGAAATCGTAGGAAATATCGTTCAATATGCAGAAGGGAAGAATCGGGGTTTTCAGGATCTGTCCCTGAAGGAATGGAAGGATTTCTCAACTTATTTTGACGAGGATATCCTGGGCATTTTAACGGCGGAAAAGGCCGTAGAGCGAAGACAGACTCCCGGAGGCACAGGGAAAAAGCAGGTGCTTTCTCAAATTGAACAGGGATGGAAATGGATGAAGAAGGGCTAAAGCCCTTCTTTTTTTGACTTCGGCTTTTTAGAATCCCGAAACTTTGTTATAATGACTTATTAAGGAAAGGTTCATAAAAATCAGGAAAATCACAATTGGGAGGGACAGAAATGAAAGGATTTGAACAGGAACGCAAAATGTTAAAATCAGGATTTACCGGTGATATGGAATCGGACCAGATGAAAGGGGTTCCTCAACCACCTCTGGAAAAGCCCGTTGAACCGGAGACGGAAGTCATTGATTTACCCGAAGTAACGGGGGATGTGGTGAAAAAGAAGGATGTGTTTCAGTGCATCATGGATCGAAAAAGTCATCGAAAGTTCAAGGAAGAGCCCCTGAGTATGGAAGAACTTGCCTTTTTACTGTATACCACCCAGGGGGTAAAGGAGGTTCGGGGCAACGGTTACGCCTCTATTCGACCGGTTCCCTCCGCCGGAGCCCGGCATCCCTTTGAAACCTATATCGGGGTAACCGATGTAAGGGGACTGGAAAAAGGAGTTTACCGTTACTCCGGTTTAAAGCATCAACTAATCAAAGTGAAATCCGAAGACGGGATCGGAGAAAAAATGACCATCGGTGCCCGGGGGCAAAGGTTTGTGGGGGAAGCTCCCGTAACCTTTATCTGGACCATTGTTCCCTACCGGGGAGAATGGCGGTACGATAAACGCTCCCATAAACCCATGTTGTTGGATGCCGGTCACCTGGGTCACGGGCTGTATCTTTCAGCAGAGGCGTTAAACCTTGGCACCTGCGCCATCGCCGCCTATGAACAGAAGCTGATGGATGAAATTGTGGATGTGGACGGCGAAGAGGAGTTTGTGGTGTACATGTCCCCCGTGGGTAAAGTGTAGCGTTAAAATTGGCTATTGACAAATTGTATGGATTTGATAAATTATAGTTAGCACTCTATAAGACAGAGTGCTAACTATTTTGTTGAAAATCATGGAAATAAATAAGGAAAGGGGAACAAATCATGAGCAAACAGGAATTCAAAGCGGAATCCAAAAGGTTATTAGACCTGATGATCAATTCCATCTACACCCATAAGGAAATCTTTTTACGGGAGCTGATCTCCAATGCCAGTGACGCCATTGATAAGCGGTACTATAAGGCGCTGACCCGGGATGATTTAAAGTTCAACAAAGAGGACTTTTTCATCAAAGTCATGCCCGATAAGGAAAAAAGAACCTTGAGGGTTATGGACACCGGGATCGGCATGACCCGGGAAGAATTGGAGGACAATCTGGGAACCATAGCAAAAAGCGGATCCCTTGCCTTTAAAAATGAAAATGAAGTAAAAGAGGGCATCGACATCATCGGTCAATTCGGCATCGGCTTTTACTCCGCCTTTATGGTCGCCGAGCACATTACCGTAAAGACCAGAGCCTTAGACAGCGAAGAAGCCTACCGTTGGGAATCCGACGGAGCCGAAGGCTACACCATCGAGACTACAGAAAAGGCCGATGTGGGCACCGAGGTGATCATCAAAGTCCGGGAGAACACCGAGGAAGAAAACTATGACGAATACTTAGAGGACCACCGACTACAGGAAATCATCAAACGGTACTCCGACTTTATCCGTTACCCCATTAAAATGGATCTTACCACCCAGGAAAAGGTGGAAAAGGAATCCGAAGAGGACGGTGAGGATAAAGAGCCGGAATACCGGGAAGTGGTTAGGGAAGAAACCGTAAACAGCATGGTGCCCATGTGGCGAAAAAACAAAAGTCAGCTCACCGATGAGGATTATATCAACTTTTATCAGGAAAAGCGTTACGGGTTCGATAAGCCCCTAAAGCACATCCATATGAAAGCCGACGGTACCCTGAGGTACAGTTCGATTTTATACATCCCCGAGCAGGCACCCTATGATTTTTACACCAAGGAATACGAAAAGGGCCTTGAGCTTTACTCCAGCGGAGTATTGATTATGGAAAAATGCCCGGACCTTCTTCCTGACTATTTCAGCTTTGTAAAAGGGATGGTGGACTCCGAGGATCTTTCCCTGAACATTTCCAGGGAAATGCTGCAACATGACCGACAACTGCAGATCATCGGAAAGAAAATCAAAGAAAAAATAAAAACCGCCCTTACGGCCATGCTGAAAAACGATCGGGAAAAATATGAAAGCTTCTTCAATAATTTCGGAAAACAGATTAAATACGGAATCTACAGTGACTTCGGACAGAATAAAGAAACCCTCCAGGATCTGTTGCTCTTTTATTCTTCCAAACGCAAGAAAATGATCACCCTAAAGGAGTACGTGGAAGAGATGAAGGAAGACCAGGAGCATATTTACTACGCTTCCGGAGATTCCGTGGAAAAAATCGATAAAATGCCTCAGACGGAAATGTTAAAGGATAAGGATTATGAGATTTTATATTTCACCGATGAAGTGGACGAATTTGCCATAAAAATGCTGATGAATTACGAAGGAAAAAGCTTCAAGTCCGTATCCAGTGGAGACTTAGCGGTGAATAAGGAAGAGGAAAAGGAGACCGAGGAGGACAAGGAAGCCTTCCAGGAAATCTTTAATAAACTAAAGGAAATCCTCGGGGATAAGGTCAAGGACGTACGGCCCTCCAAAAGACTGAAAAACCATGCGGTATGCTTAGCCGCCGACGGGGAACTGTCCATTGAAATGGAAAAAATCCTACAATCCATGCCCGAAGGCGGGGCCATGAAGTCAGAAAAGGTCTTAGAGATCAATACGGATCATAAAATGTTTAAGACTCTGCAAAAGCACTTTCCATCCGACGAAGACAAGGTTCGTGCCTATGCCAATGTGTTTTATAATCAGGCCCTGTTGATGGAAGGGATTACTCCCGAGGATCCTGTAGCCTACAGCAACGATGTGTTTAAACTGATCGAAGAATAAGCCTAGGGAAATCCCAAGACTTCATGAAGGACCATGAAGGGACGCCGGTTTAACGTAAAGGCACTTCGGGTATAATAGAGAGTATCTTTTTACTGTATACTGTGACTCAGTGGGGTAAAAGGGTACTCTTTTTTAAAATTAATTTTCAACATCATGGAGAGGAGAGAAGAAAAATGGAAATCTTTGATGCGTCAAAATATAAAGAACCTATGATTCGGGATATGATCAGCCTTGTAAAGATTCCCAGTGTAATTGATGAAAGTCAACCGGGGGCTCCCTTCGGCAGGAATATCCAAAGAGCGCTTAAAAAGGCCTTGGAAATTTCCGAGGAGTTGGGGTTTCGAACCTTTATCGATCCCCAGGGATACTACGGTTATGCTGAAATCGGAGAAGGGGAGGAATTATTCGGGATTCTGGGTCATTTGGACGTGGTTCCCCCCGGGGACCCGGATCAATGGGAAACACCGGCCTTTCAACCGGAAGTCCGACAGGGAAAGGTATACGGTCGGGGCACCCAGGATGATAAGGGGCCTATGATCGCGGCGATGTACGGTGCAAAACAGTTGTTGGACCAAGGACATAGGTTCTCCAAACGGCTTCGGTTTATTTTTGGTACCGACGAAGAAACCCTTTGGCGGGGAATTGAAAAATATATGGAAAAAGAGGAGGTACCGGATTTCGGCTTTACTCCGGACTCGGTTTTCCCCATGATTCACGGAGAGAAGGGACTGCTCCAGGTGTATCTCCGGGGAGAAGGATCCGGGGAACTTGTCTTTACCGGGGGAAGCAGTTTCAACGCCTTAGCCGACAAAGCATGGGTTGAACTAAAAGCAGGGCATAAGGGGGAGTATCAACGGAAAAGGAAAACCCTGGAGAAGGTGTATCGGGCGCTGGAAAAAGAGAAGCATTCGGTGAAAAGGGAAGAAAGCCGGGTAACCCTATACGGGAAAAGTGCCCATTCCGCCAAACCCGAAGGGGGACTGAACGCCATTAATCTTCTTTCAAAACACCTGAAGGAAGCAGGATTTGAAAATCCTGCCCTGGACTTTGTAACAGAGAAGTTGGGCCTTAGCCAGTATGGGGAAACGCTGTTGGGAAAGTTAAGGGATGTATCCGGTCCCATCACCGTCAATGCAGGAATGCTTACCATCAATGAAAAGGAGTCGGAAATCGCCTTGGACGTCCGAATTCCCGTGACCGTGGATAAAAATCTGGTGGTGGAAAAGCTCAAGGAAGGGGCCGGGGAATACGGCCTTACCGTCACGGAACATGACTACTTGGAATCCATCTATCTTCCCAAGGATCATCCGTTGATCCAAAGCTTAGGCCATGTTTATCATAGGGTTACGGGAGAAGACCCGACGCCCCTTACCTCGGGAGGGGCCACCTATGCAAGGGCAATGCCCAATTGTGTAGCCTTCGGAGCGGTGTTGCCCGGCAAAGAGAAAACAGAGCATCAACCCAATGAACATATCATAGTGGAAGACTTTATGAAAGTGGCCACCATCTATTTAAATGCCATTAAAAAATTAACGTCGAAAGAGGGATAGGGGATGCGAAGGAGACGACTGAAAAACGGAGTACAGAGGCTGCTGGCCCATGGGGAGTGGCTGGTGGAAGGCCCGGATAAGCTTCGGGGACAGTGGCATAAGTTCACCGGGGGCAAAAAGATCCATCTGGAAATCGGCATGGGAAAGGGCCAGTTTCTCACCACTTTGGCGGAGAAAAACCCCGATGTTTTTTATCTGGGTATGGAAATCAAAGAAGAGGTGCTGCTTCGAGGGGTGGAAAAGGCCATAAAGAAAGACCTGGCCAATATCCGCTTTCTGTGGAAAAATGCGGAGCACTTGGATCAATACTTCGCCGAAGAAGAGATCGGGCGAATTTACTTGAATTTCTCCGATCCTTGGCCGAAGAACCGTACGGCCAAAAGAAGGCTGACCCACCCCCGGTTTTTGAGTAAATACGGAAAAATCCTTGAAAAAGAGGGGGAAATTCATTTGAAAACCGATAATGAAAAACTTTTCGAGTTTTCCCTGAACACCCTGTCCGACGGAGGGTATCGATTGAAAAACCTTACCTTTGATTATCACAACAGCGGGAAATTGATCCCCGCAACCACGGAATATGAAGACAAGTTCTCCCGGTCCGGCATGAGGATCTATCGCTTAGAGGCGGAGAAGGGAGACTGATCCGTCCCCAAAGTCTTTTTTAGCCCCCGGAAGACCAGGTTCCCCGGGGGCTTTCCCGTGGGGAACCCTTGAATAAAAAAGGAAAGAGTGATATATTTTAAAATGAAATTAAAAATTCGATTAATTTCGAGGATTTGTTTTTATGGATTTATAAGGAAAGGGAGTTTTTCAATGAAACTGTTAATGGCAATTATTAATGATCCCGACTATGTAACGGATATCCTGGATGAATTTTACCAACGGGGTATTCGGGGGGCAACGGTAATGGATAGTACGGGCATGGCCCATATTATGGCCCATCAGGTACCGTTTTTTTCCCGTTTTGCAGAGTTCGGAGAGGACCCGGGAAGGAACAAAACCATCTTTGCCGTGGTGAAAACCGAAGAAGAACGGAAAACCGTGGTGGAGGCCATCGAAGCGGTTATTGGAGACCTTGAGGAGTCGGATACAGGAATCGCCATCACCCTGCCCATCGATTACTGCAAAGGGTTAACAAAGCTAAAGGGGGATGAGTAAGCCCTATGGATATTTCTCTTGCAATCGGAATCATTTTCTTGGCAGGAGCCGCAGGAGGAAAGCTCGCCCGTTATGTTAAGCTTCCTTCGGTTACCGGAAATTTATTGGCGGGGGTGCTGGTGGGCCCCTCGGTGCTGGGGCTGGTCGATCCCGGTGCCCTGAGTGATTTGGCCCCGATCAACGATCTGGCCCTGGGAGTCATAGCCCTATCCATTGGTGCGGAGCTCCACTGGGGAAAGATGAGAAAGCTTGCGAAGGATGTGGCCAAGGTTTTTGCCGTGGAGGCCCTGATTACCCTGGGGGTGGTGTTTGCGGCCCTGTATATCTTCGGTGTGCCCTTTCGCTATGCCCTGATCTTTGGCGTGATTAGTATTGCAACCGCCCCGGGGGCCATCATCGCCTGTATCCGGGAAAACCCCACCAAGGGAAACTTCAGCAAAGTGCTGCTGTCGGTGGTGGCCCTGGACAATTTATTTGCCATTACCCTATTCGGTATTGTGGTCAGTTTTATGCAGGTGGCCTATGCCACCGCCGGAGCGGAAACCACTTCGGCCTTTGTAATGGCCAGCAGGGATATCGGAATCGCCTTGGGATTGGGAGTTCTAGCAGGCACGTTTTTAATGGCTACGGCTCAATGGGCGAAAAAAGATGTGCATATACTGGTTACGGTTTTGGGAGCGTTGTTAATTACCGTAGGCCTATCCAATGAACTGGGAACCCCCTCCCTGTTAGCGGCCATTACCGCCGGGGCTATGTATGCAAATTTTGCGCGAAAGCCCCAACGGATCAGTCGCTCCCTGCTAAATGTGGAGGATCCCATATTGCTGGCCTTTCTAACCCTGGCCGGGGCGAAACTGGACCTGGGAGCCCTCCCCGCCGTGGGGCAGATCGGTGCGGTGTATATTATAGCAAGGTTTATTGCAAAATTGGCGGGAAGCAGAGCGGGAAGCGCCATGACCGTATTTCCCGCAACCTGGAAAACCAACCTGGGAAGAGCCTTAACCCCCCAGGCCGGGGTAGCCATCGGTCTTGCCATTATTGCGGAACAAAAGGAGTTTTTTGAACCCGGGGCCATTATGCCGGTAATTTTAGCGGCGGTGGTGGTGTTTGAAATCTTCGGGCCGATCATGGTAAACAAAGCCCTGTGCGATGTGGGTAAGGTATCGGATTTATAATCTTTCGGGATGAAGGTTTCATACTTTCCCTAGGGAGAAAGGAAAAGGGTTACTTTGACACCGGAAACAAAAAAAGCAGGGAGGGGGCTAAGACCTAAGTTCTTAGCCCCCTCCCTGCTTTTTTGAGGTGCTTTTCAGGGCCTGGCCCTAGTCCGTTACAAACTCCTCCTGATAGAGGAAATAAAAGACGAAGGAAATACAAAAGGCAGCGGCGGCGAATAGGGAGGTGGAATAGACACCGATTCGCTCGACCCCTTCGGGGGTGGTGGTCAGGCTCTGGAAAAATGACAGATCGGAACCGAAGACCAAAAGCACGGGAAGCAGGGATATGGACAGCAAAAAGGCCATCTTGAGAAAGAGACCCTGAAGTCCGAAAAACAAACCTTCCGTATTTTTTCCGGTTTTTTCACTGAACACGGAGCTGATTTCGCTGAGCATGGCCGGAGGAAAAATAAATGCGGCGCCGGCCACGGGAATGCCGATCAATGCAAAGATAATAAAACCGAAAAATTCGGGTAAAATCCGTCCCACGGCAAACAGAGACAAGGATAACAGGATCAAAAGGACCAAAGAGATTAACATAGGGGTTTTATAGCCGATTTTTTTACACAGTTTGTTGATGGGATAAAAGCAGAGGGCTGATACGCCGAAGAGCAGGGCGGAGGCCAAGGTGATGTAGGCGGTGCTGTAGCCCATAATATCTTCAACGTAGTAGTTTAGCGAGGCCCTGAGGGTATTAAAGCCTAGGAAGAAAAACAGGAATCCAAAGAGGTACATAACAAAGGGCCGGCTTTGAAGCACCAGTTTGATCGACGGGAAAAAGGCCTCCGTTGAAATTTTCCCTCCGGAGTACTTCCGTTCGTCAATGGAAAAGGAGGTGATCCAAACGCCGAGCAAAGCCAGGGTGGAAAGCAGTATCACCATGTAGCGAATCCCCTGTAAATCATCGCCGCCGCCCAGGACTTCAATGAGAATTCCCGGTAAGATCATGGCAATGGCGGTATAGAGCAGGCGAAAAACCGACTGCCAGGTGGACAGATTTAAACGGTCCCTGCGATCTTGGGATATTTCCGGGATTAAAGCGTTATAGGGTCCCCCCACGATGGTATAAAAAATAAAAAATAGAGAGCCGATCACCGAAAGGTAGAGGAAGGTGGATAGGTTCCCCTCTCCGGTAACGGGATAAAAGTAGGCCACGGTACTTAAGGAAAGGGGGAGGATTCCCGCAAAAATAAAGGGAATTCTACGACCCCACCGGGAATCAAAGCGATCGGACAGATACCCCACGATCGGTTCGAAAATCACATCCACAAAGCGAGCAATGAGCAATGCGAAGGATATCAGAATCGGAGGTAGTAAGGGGGTTAAACTGGAGGTGGAGGGGGGCAGGTAAAAATACAGC
>CAZTIJ010000070.1:0-10088 GCA_964613365.1 uncultured Clostridiaceae bacterium
TGCCTTTGAATTTCATGGGGTTCATGACAATGATCCTTGCCTTATTTTACCGCATCAGGTAGCCGCCGTCCACGGTGAGAATATGGCCGTTGACATAGTTCGAGGCGTTGCTGGCCAGAAACACGCAGGCTCCCATCAAGTCACTGCCCTCTCCCCATCGGTTGGCGGGAATATGGGCGAGAATTTTTTCATTGGCCTTTGCATCGGAACGGGTTTTCTCCGTAAGCTTGGTGGCAAAATACCCCGGAGCAATGGCGTTTACCTGGATATTAAACTCCGCCAGTTCATCACACATGGCCTTGGTCAGCCCGGCGATGCCGTGTTTCGTTGCGGCGTAGGCCGGGGACCACTTCCCTCCCAGAAAGGAGAATAGGGAGGCGATGTTGATGATTTTTCCGCTCCCCTGTTTGATCATATGCTTACAGGCTTCATGGGCCATTTCGTAGGCGGCGGTTAAGTTCACCGACACCATTTTATCCCATTCCATCCGGGTAAACTTGGTCACATCCTCTACGTTGATGGAAATCCCGGCGCTGTTGATTACGATGTCCACGCTGCCCCATCGGTCCACACAGGCATCCACGATTCGTTTGCACTGTCCGTCCTGTGTGAGATCCGCCTGCATGTAATGATACTCCACACCGGACTTTTCAACTTCACCCTGCACCTCTCCGTTATCTCCGGATATGCTCACGGCCAGTACATTGGCTCCCGCCCTGGCCAAGGCCACGGAAAAGGCCTGTCCCAATCCGCTGTTTCCTCCGGTCACAATGGCATTTTTCCCCTGCAGGGAGAAGTAACTCATATCGAAATCCGTCAAATTCATAAGATGTACCCTCCAACTGTTAGATTTAACCCTTTCTTTCGGTTTTATAATTCCGGGATTATTCCCCCGTGAGCCCGGGGGCTTCCCGGGACGCCTGGTCCTGTCGGATCCGCTCAAGCAGCTTTTCGATAAACTCCTTGCCGTCTCCCGCCACCACAATATCGGCGATGCTGCAGATCGGGGCCCGGCTTTTTTTGTTCACTGCGATGACGTGCTCCGGGGTTTTCAGTCCTTCGATATGCTGAATGGCTCCGCTGATGCCGATGGCAATATAGAGTTTCGGTCCGACGGTCTTTCCCGACTGGCCCACCTGAAGGCTTCTCGGAGCAATCCCCTGATCAATGATCTTTCGACTGGCGGCAACCTGTCCGTTGAGGGCCCGAGCCAGATCCTCCAGGCGATGAAAGTACCGGGCGCTGCCTCCACCGCCGGCGATGAGCACCTGGCTTTCCCGGATATCCGCCGTCTCTTCCTGCCTTTCTTTGGAAAGCAGCTGGATCTCCGGCTCTTCCAGGTCTTTAAAGGGAAAGCTTTCCCACCGGCTGTCTACCTCGCCGGGGTGTTCCCACTGAAACACCTTGGGACGGACACTCATCATCAGCGGCCCGCTCCCCCGATTCTTTATGGCCGCCATCAGCTTTCCGCTGTAGGCCGGGCGAATCAGTTCGATCTGTTCCCCGTGGGCTTCGATGGCGGTAACATCGGCGGTCAGTCCGGTTTTCAACCGCATGGAGAGCCTCGGGGCAAGCATTCTTCCTCCGTGGTCTCCGGGGATTAAAATGCTGTGAAAATCATAGGCCCCGTGGAGTTTTTCCATGCGATCGGTAAGACTCTTGATATCGTACTCCTCCGGGTGAGCCCCCGTTCCTTGAATCAGCACATCCACGTGGCCTTCCAGGGCTTTTAAGGCCTCGGGGGCTCCATAGCCGTAGATCACTACATTCTCCCGGCCGTACAGGCGGTCCGCCCCTTGGATTAAATCCACGGCCTCCCGGCTATTTTCTTTTCCCGCGTAAATCAGACATTTTTTCATATTAGATATATTCCTTTTCCTTTAAGAATTGGTACACCTTTTCAATGCCCGGGGCATCGGTCTTCACCGTGATGCTCTCCTTTTTTCCCAGGGTTTTCATAAAGGTCCTCGACACCTCGGTCAGGGATCCGGAAAGTCCCACGTCCTCTTGGGAAAACCCGAGCTCCCCGTTGGTCAGCACCTCCATTTTATCACTGACATCCCGCTGAAAATCCTCGTAGCGGATATAGGGCATCTTATATTCCCGGCTTTTTTCAAAGCTGATGATCCCCGGAAGTCTCATCCGAAACTGCAGAATATCCCCTTCCCGGTTCACCGAAAGAAGACCGGTTCCATAAAGCAGCTCCTGGATATCCAGGGTGATCACATTGTTCATCTGGGGAAGATCCAGAACTTCCGCGATCTGAGCCGGCACATGGGAGGTGTCGCCGTCCAGGGAGTGGGTGCCGGTGAAAATACAGTCCGCCTCCCGGGTCTTTAGAAAGCCTCCGATGATCCGGCTGGTGGCGTAGGTGTCGCTGCCCACATACAGGGGGTCGGTGATTAAGATTCCCCGGTCCACGTCCCGTCGAAGAAGGTCCTGAAACTTTCTTTCCACCCCTTCCGGGCCCATGGTCACAATCTCCACCCTCGTTTCCGGGGCCTGTTCCTTGACTTTCAATGCCGCCGCCAGGGCGGTTTCGTCATCGGGATTCAGCGTCAACTTCGCCTTTTCCCGCATCAATACATTTTTCTTCTGATCAAATTGGATGTTTTCCACATCGGGTATGAATTTCAACAAACATATTATCTTCATAATCGGCTCCTGTCTTCCCTAGGATAAGGTTGGTGGCGGTCCCTATCTTCTTTATTTCTACTTCTGATATTTTTCCCCTTCTTTTTGAGGATAAATCGTCCCGAAGTTCATGATGTTGTTGGGATCAAAGGTCTCTTTGAGTTTTTCCAGCATATAGTAGGCGGATCCGTGCTCCTCTTTCGTCCATTCGTTTCTGAACTTTCCGATTCCGTGGTGATGGCACATGGATCCTCCGAGCTTTAGGGTTTCCTCTACAATGATCCGTTGCAGGGGATGATGGTATACCCGCATTTCATCCTCGGGCGCGCAGTGAATTTCATAGTTGTATACGAAGTACATATTGGTACCGTTGATATAGCTGTGGGATGAGTGGCCTCCCAGCATGGTTAAATCCTCCACCCGGTGGTACTCCTCCTTGATGCGCTTAATTACGTTGTTATAGATCTTCGGAATGGTTTCCCAGTCTGCGGAGACCTCGGTGGTAAATCCGGTATGGCTGTCGTTTTCCAGCATTCCTTCGTACTCATCATCGATGTCCTGTTGCGACCAGTTTAAGTTCTCAAACCACTCTTCCAACAGATCACTGTCCACTTCTTCGACGATGCCCTCCTGAAACTTCTTTGCCGCTTCTTCGATGCCGACGCCTGTGGCCTCGACCATGCCTTTGTTGCCCTCCGCCATGAAAATCACCACGCAGCGGTCTTTGTAGAAATGATAGAAATGCTGCTTTGCATCCTCTTCCGAGTAGCACCGGGCAACGGAAGGTCGGTAACCGTTGACCATCACTTCCCGAAGGATTTTAATCCCCGTTTCCATGTCCTTCACTAAATAACCGTGGAACTGATTATTGTCCGGGAAATATTTAAAGAGTTTGACGGTAACTTCGGTGATGTAGCAAAGGGCCCCTTCGTTTCCGATGGCGATGTGGCGGATATCCGGCCCTCCGGCTCTTCGGCTGACGTTTTTAATTCTTGACACATGGCCGTCGGGGAAGACGCATTCCAGCCCCACCACCATGTCCTCAATACCGCCGTAGAGGGTGGAAAGCTGACCGATGCTTCGGGTGGCCACCAGTCCTCCCATCTTTGCCACGGGCTTGGACTGGGGCGAGTGTCCCGTAGTGAGGCCTTTTTTTCGCAGTTCTTCTTCCAAATCCCCCAGGACCACACCGGCCTGCACCGTGGCCTGCATATTGTATTCATCAATTTTAACGGTTTTGTTCAGGTTTTTGGCATCGATGACGATGGTGTCTTCCTTCCAGTTTTCCAAACCGCCTTCCGTGGCGGTTTTCCCTGAACGGGGAATCACATTGATTCCCTGGTCATTGCAATACATTAACAGTTTCTTGACCTCCTCGGTGGAGTGGGGATATACGATGGCCTTGGGCATGGGCACGTCCAACACCCGTCGCACCTTGGCATATTTTTTGTAACGGTCCGCCGAGGCATCGTACAGATCCTCCTGATCGGTGTTGATCTGCTGCTCTGTAAGTATTTCGGTTAAGTCCTTTAGTAAGTCCTTCGTTTCCATTCCTGATCCCTCCATGTTTTATAGGAAGCTTAACCCTTTGAAAAAACCGGGTTTTTTCCTATTTCTATGATCCCTATGATACTATGAATCCCCCTTTTCGTCAATGAAATCACGGAAAGTTTTATGTTTTTATGTATTATTTCTTTTTATTATGGAAAACTTTCCATTCTTCTCTTTACTTTTCTTACGGGCAATGCTATTCTTAGCCTATAGCAAAACTACTGCAATCCCACCGGGAACCCTAGGGCCCCGGCGATTACTTGGCCTACAGCGAAAAGGAGGGATCTCCCCATGATCCGAATTGATTTTAGCAGACTCAACCCCTTGGAAAAGGAAATCCATGAAACCCTGAAAAACGCCGCCCGCCGCCGGTCCTCCATCACCATCGCCGAGGCCGCCGAACTCTGCGGCTGTTCCATGTCGAAAATCTCGAAGTTCGTGAAAAAACTGGGCTTTAGCAACTATAAGCAGTACCTTCGGTTTCTTTATGACAAGGAGCTTTCCCCGCCGGATACCCTCAGTGAACTGCAGCGCCTTCATCGATTCATCGAGGATTTTGATCCCGCTTTGGTCACCGCCTTTATCGAGGAGATGGAAAAGCATCCGAAGATTCTTTTCTTCGGCCACGGCCCTTCCTATCTGGTGGCGGAGTATTTCCAGTACAAGCTCCGCTTTTCCACGGGGAAATACGTCAACGCCCTGTCCGAGGAATTCATGGCGGAAAACCTGGTGGATTCCGACACCCTGCTGGTGGTCCTCACCACCACCGGAGCCTTTCGCCCCTTCACCGACCTTTACCGTTCGGCAAAGGAGCAGGGGGCGAAGGTCCTGATTCTGGCCGAAGAGTACAACCCGTCTTTGCTGGACAGTTCCGACCAGCTGATCTGGTTGTCCAATCACGCCCAACCCCGGGAATTAAAGCCCCACGAAAAATCCCGTACGGTTTTTTATATCTTTATCGAAGAGGTGGCCGCGGCCCTGGCCAGGGCTAGAAAATAACCAAAGAAGGTAAGCTCAAAGGAAAAGCCCAAAAGCAAAGCCCAAAGGGGACGGAGGTGTTTGAGTCATGGATGACTCAAACACCTCCGTCCCCTTTGGGCTACTTTTGGCTACTTTGTATCTTTAAGCTATCTTTTTGCTAAATTAATCAATTAAACCGTTGTCCCGCAGGAAGTTTTCCGCTACCTCTTCCGGCTCCAGTTCATTGATATCCACTTCCTCGTTCAGTTCCGTTAAGGTATCGTGATCCAACAGTCGGGTAAGTTCATTGATGATCTCTTCCAATTCCGGATAGGCATCCAGAATTTCCTGACGTACCACCGGTGCAGGATTGTACACCGGGAAAAACTCTTGATCGTCTTCAATAATGATCAGGTCAAAGGCCGGGATTCTTCCGTCGGTTCCGAAACCTTCCGCAACGTCCACTTCCCCTTGACGCAGAGCGTCATAGTAAAGACCCGTGCTTAGGAAAGTGATGTTGTCATCGCCGAATTCAAACTCATAGGTTCTTTCCAGTCCCTGAACACCGTCTTCCCGCTCATAGAATACTTCATTACAACCAAGTTCCAATTCTCCGGGATTGTCGTTGATATAAGCGGCCAAATCGGAAATGGTCACAATTCCCTTTTCATTGGCGTCCTCTTCCCGCATCAACAGTACATAGGCGTTGTTGGCCTCAGAGTACTCCAACCATACCACATCGTTTTCTTCCTTATCCCAGTCCTTTACCATTTGGTACGCCTCGTCGGGATCCCCAACGGGGTCTTCATGCATAAAGGTGGTCAGCGTGGTTCCGGTGTACTCCCAGTAAATATCCACTTGATCACTGTGCAGCGCCGGACGGATGACATCGGATTCTCCCAGACCGATTCGGTCCTCTACGGGATATCCGTGGTGCTCAAATAAATCCAGGAGCATGTTTCCTAAAATCATCTGCTCCGTCCAGGGCTTCGAGGCCACCGTAATGGTGGGGCTGTCCTCATCGTCCCCGCCACATCCGACAAAAAGCGTTGCGGCCAATACAATGGCGATCAGCAGTACCGACCATTTTCCAAAACTGTTTTTCCTTTTCATTCTTTCATCTCCTCCTTGTTTTTTTACGCCGGTTAAGATTATCTTACCGAACGGATGGTGCTATCTACAAAACATTACCCGCCGTACTTTTTTCGGATCCGGCTTTGAAACAGTCCCAACAGCTGATCCAGAATAATGGCTATGGTTGCGGCAATCAAGGATCCCGCCAGAATAAACTCGGGACTGTTCATGGCGATTCCGGTAAAGATCAGACGACCCAGACCGCCGGCCCCGATAAGATGGGCAATGATGGCGGTTCCCACCGTCAAAATCGTTGCGGTTTGAATCCCCGCCACAATAATCGGCGTGGCCAGGGGCAACTCCACCTTAAAGAGCACCTCGCTTTTGGAAAGACCCATTCCCCGGGCGGCCTCCAACACATCGGGATCCAGTCCCTTAATGGCGGCCACCGTGTTTCTTGCAATGGGCAGCAGCGCATAGATGGACAGGGCAAAGATGGCGGGACGCACCCCGACGCCCATGATCGGAAGGAATATGGCGATCACCGCAAGACTGGGCACTCCCTGGGCCGTATTCAGGAAGGACAGGATCTGGTTGATTTTTTTGTTAAAAGGCGGCCGGGTCACTAAAATCCCGATGGGCAGGGCAATAATGATTGCAAAGAACAGGGAGACAAACACTAAAAACAAATGTCGTTGCAACAGTTGCAGTCCCTGCCCCTGTATGATTTCAATTAATCGTTCAACACCCATTATTTCTCACCTCCCGACGTGGAAATTTCTTCGCTTTGGATCCCTTTGGACACCACGGTTTTTTCCAGCCAGCCGATGAAAAAGTCGATGATTACCACGAATACGGTCACCAGTAGGGCTCCTGTGATGATCATATCGGATCTGGAGCGGGTCAGTCCCTGCTCAATCAAAACACCGAGGTTTCGCTCTCCGATATACACCGCCAGGGTACCGATGCCCACCATCATCACCGTAGCCACCCGCACCCCCGCCAGAATTACCGGCAGCGCCAGGGGCAGCTGCACCTTTCGAAGGATCTGGGTTTCGCTCATGCCCATCCCCTTGGCCGCCTCTAAAATATTTTTATCCACTTCATTCAGGGCCACATACACGTTTCGAAGGATCGGCAACATGGAGTACAGAACCAGGGCCAGCACCGCACTTTGGCGACTGAGCCCCAAACCGGGAATACTGATTAATATTCCGTACAGGGCCACACTGGGCACCGACATAATAAAGCTTCCTACCCCCATTACGCCACCGGCCATCTTCTTGTTGTTTCTCAGAAGAACCCCCAGACTGACCCAAAGAACCACGGACAGACTAATGGCGATCACAATTAAAATCAGGTGCTCCATGGTGTAGCCGGAAATCCGGTCTAAATTATTGGTAAAATAGTTAAAGACTCTCCGGGCTTCATTCATCACTATGACACCTCGTTTTCTTCGGTTTCATTCTCTTCGTAGGCCTCTCCGATATAGGATCGGATGTCCGCAAAGGTCACAATGCCCATGAACTCATCGTTCCTATCCATTACCGGCAGGGCCGCAATATTATGTTGCAGCATATCGGACATGGCATCCTTTAGTGTGTTATGTTCGTTCAGGGCTGTGGGGAACATGCGGATCCCTTTATTCCATCCCTTGGCGCTGGAGAGTTTGTTCCAGTCCTCCTTGGCCAGGTAACCCACCACTTTTTTCTCCTCATCTTCAATAAGGATTCGGTTTTTCTCGGGATGGGTAAAGTATTTTTCAATCTCAGTGATCCCTGCGCTGTCCTTCACCCGCTTGATATTTTTTCGCATGACTTCCGTTACCCGAAGAAGGTTCAGTACCTTCAGGGACCGGTCCGAGCCTACGAACTGCTCGACGAACTCGTTGGCGGGATTGAATAAAATGTTTTCCGGGGTGTCGAACTGCACCAGTTTCCCCTCGTTCATAATGGCGATTTTATCTCCCATTTTGATGGCTTCATCGATATCATGGGTAACAAAACAGATGGTTTTCTTCACCTTCTTCTGCAGCTTTAAAAACTCGTTTTGCAGTTGGGTTCTGGTGATGGGGTCCACGGCTCCAAAGGGCTCGTCCATCAACATTACCGGAGGATCCGCCGCCATGGCCCGGGCCACCCCTACCCGCTGGCTCTGTCCGCCGGAAAGGGCCTTCGGGAACTTATCCCGATTCTCATCGGGATCCAGGTTCATCAGTTTCAACAGTTCCACCACCCGTTTTTCCACCCGTTCCTCTTCCCAGCCTAAGAGTCTCGGTACAATGGCGATATTATCGAACACGGAATAATGGGGAAAAAGCCCGGTCTTTTGAATCACGTAGCCGATCTTTTTTCTCAGTTCATTGGGGTTCTGATCGATGACGTTTTCCCCGTTCACATAAATCTTTCCGCCGCTGGGCTCGATAATCCGGTTAATCATTTTCAAGGTCGTGGTTTTTCCACATCCCGACGGCCCTACAAAGGTACAGATCTCTCCCTCTTCTATACTCATGTTTAGTTTATCCACTGCCGGGCGCTCCATGCCGGGATACTTTTTAATCACCTCTTCAATTTTGATCATTTTCTTTCACTCCTCCAATTGTTAGAATCGTTGGACAACAGCACGAATCCGACTAATACCTTCATTTACCCGTTCTTTTCCGTGCAGTCCCACTGATTGTTAAAAAACTGTTTTTTTTCGTTGTTTCATTTTAGTTATTATAACACAAGAAAAATAAAAGACAAGTAGCCGATAGCACAAAGGGGACGGAGGTGTTTGAGTCAAAGGGTTCCTTTTCCCTTTAAAAACCTCCTGTTTTCCCGGTGCCCAGACTTTTTCTTCTAGGAAGCTCTATATTCTACGAAGAACGCTGTAGCTGATCCCTGTGATTCTCTCCAACTGTCGTAAAGAAATCCCGTATTTCCGACAGATGCCGATGATCTGGTCTCGCCGTGGGGGATCATAACTTTGAATCACGGTAGGACTCTTCCCTTGGACCTGTTGCAGTATGAAATCCGCCGCATCCTCGTCCCGCCAACGCCGGCTTCTGTCGTATTCCAAGTAGGGTTTGACGTCGGTGAGTTTATGAAACTCTTCGAGAAAGTTCTTTGCGTTGTTTCGCTGCTCAGCCGGGATTTTCGACGGGAGATTTCCTATGGGCCTCTCTTGAGGACAGCTTTCCTGAAACGAAGGGGTGGTTGATGAATTATGTGCAAAGACCACGGCCAGATCCTGATTGCAAAGTTTCAAGTTCGGTGATTGAAAATACTCCCGGTAGCTGCTCCAGGGGTACTCTTCCAAATCCCTGACCATACCGGCCTTTAGGGGATTTTGGTGAATGTAGCGTAAAACGCCGAGGAAATACCGAGAAGTTTCCACCACCTCGCTTTTGAAACGATCCTGGAAAAGGTGTCCCACCCGATCGTATTTTCCATTGTACCACTGGACATACTTCGAGGCGATTCTTCGAAAAAGGGTTCCCAGTTCCTCTTCCCCTTCCTTCAGTAACAGATGGATATGATTGCTCATGAGGCAGTAGGCATAGAGCTCGAATCCGCTTTTGGGCTGTTGATCCTTTATTGCATACAAAAATTTCCGGTAATCCTGTTCCTCTTCAAAAATCCGCTGTTTGTTGATTCCTCTGAAGATGACATGGTATATACCGGTACTGCTTTTTTCTCTGGCTTTTCTCGGCAACTTCCCTCACCCCTTTATTTTGGCCTTCGGGTCCACCTTCCTCTCGCTGCATCTGTTATCTTTTTACCATTAAAGGGGGACGGCTAAACAAAAATTTTGTCAAAAATGACCCAAAGGGGACGGAGGTGTTTGAGTCATCCGGTGACTCAAACACCTCCGTCCCCTTTGGGTCA
>CAZTIJ010000071.1:0-9981 GCA_964613365.1 uncultured Clostridiaceae bacterium
AGAATATTTTCTCCGATTACATTAAACGACATGGGCTCACTCCTTTCACCTTGCTGAATTCTCATCGGTTCCTGATTTCCTGTTGCTTAGGTGTCGCTGTTTCTCTTCGCCGCCAGGGCCACGGCCTCCACAATCTTTTCATATCCCGTGCACCGACATAGGTTGCCGGAAATTCCCCGGCGTATTTCCCCGTTGGTGGGCCTTGGATTTTTCAACAGCAGGGCCTTGGCAGAAAGGACCATCCCCGGGGTGCAAAAACCGCATTGCACCGCTCCGGTATCGATAAAGGCCTGTTGAATCGGGTCCAACGCCCCTTCTTTTCCCACTCCCTCAATGGTAACCACTTCCCGGTCCTCCGCCTGAAAGGCCATAATCATACAGGCGTTGACCAGTTTTCCGTCCAACAGTACGCTGCATACGCCGCATTCCCCTTCTCCGCAGCCTTCCTTGGTTCCCGTTAAATGAAATCCCTCCCGTATCACATCCAGCAGTCGGTCATTTTCATCGATCTTCGCTTCTTTTACGGTTCCGTTGATTTTCATCCTTATGGTTTTCATTTGATCCCCTCTTTCCGTTTCAGGTTGTTCCATTTTATAACGGCTTCGATTACCGGACCTCCCGGAAGGTCTCAGGAGGTTTCTTTGCCCAGGGCCCGGTCCATAGCCTTCCTCAGGGCCTCGGAGAACACTCCCCGGATGGCCTCTTCCTTAAAGTCCCCGTCCCATCGTCCCTTCAGGCGACGGTTTAACACTTCCTTAAACTTTTCCAGGGCCTTTTTTCTTTGTTCCACGGTTAGGGTTTTTCCCCGTAAAACCCCTTCCACTTCCCGTTCCCGAAGACTGGTAGGCCCCAGGGAACCGTTGGCAATGCGGATTTCCACAACCCGCCGATCCCCATCCAGCTCCATATACACGGCGGTGCAGATCTTAGATATGGCCAGGGCTTTTCTCGGTCCCAGTTTGGAAAAACCCAGCCCCCGGCCCTCTTTCATCCCTTCAAATTCCAGGTAGGATAAATATTCCCCCGGGGCCAGGTCCACCTTTCCCTTGCCCAGGAAGAAATCCTCCAGCTTCATGGTCCGTTTTCCGTGACGGCTTCCAAGAACCACCAGGGCGTCCAGGGCCAGCAGGGGCGGTACCGTATCCGCCGCCGGGGAAGCGTTGCAAATGTTTCCCCCTATGGTCCCCGCATTTCGTATTTGGGGAGAGCCCACTTCCATGGCCCCTTCCTTCAGTCCCCGAAGTCTCCCTTCCAACAAAGGATGGTCCTCCAGGTCAGCGAAGGTGGTTCCCGCTCCGATTCGAATCTTGCCTTCCTGTTGACGGATAAACTGCAGTTCCTTTAAGGTGGAAATATCAATCAGGGCCTTGGGTTTTATCATGCCCTCCCGAAGTTTTACCACCACATCGGTGCCTCCGGCGATGATTTTTCCCTCCTCCGCCGTTTCTTCCAGGACCTTTTCCAGGGCCTGGACATCTTTCGGTTTATAGGTCTTTTCAATATCAAACATGGGAAAATCCCTCCTTTAAAATTGCCGCGTTTCCTGGTTTTCCAAAGTAATATTCAGATCTATTATACTATTTTGACACTTATTAACCGGCTTTTATACATGAAATTTTCTGAAGTTCTGTTTGTTTCCCTTTCTTATACCCCTTCAATTTGTATATTATTCACAAGAAGGAAAAGGTTGTTCCAGCCATCAAAAAAGTGTACCACGGGGTCTGACCCCGTGGTACACTTTTTCACATTTTTATTGTTTTTTGTCCTTCGACTAAATGATAAAGTTGATGATAAAGATCAATACCAGGATGTAGGCAATGGGCGATACGTCCCGGGCCTTTCCCGTAAGGAGCTTTAAGAATACGTAGGAGGACAGTCCGAAAATAATTCCCTCGGCGATGCTGTAGGCCAGAGGCATCATAATGATGGCCAGGAATACGGGAATCGCTTCCGTATAATCTCCCAGATCGATCTTTTGGATCGGCGTCATCATAAACAGACCTACCAGCACCAAAGCCGGTGCCGTAGCGGCCCCCGGTACGATTAGGAAGATGGGCGAGAACAACAGGGCGATCAGGAACATCCCCGCGGTGGAAAGCGCCGTAAGACCGGTTCTTCCACCTTCCGCAACCCCCGCCGCACTTTCTACGTAGGTGGTTACGGTACTGGTTCCCAAACAGGCTCCCGCTGTGGTTCCCACGGCATCGGCAAACAGGGCCTGCTTTGCCTTGGGCAGGGATCCGTCCTCACGAAGGATGTTGGTTTTCGACGCAACACCCACCAAAGTTCCGATGGTATCCAGCATATCCACGATGAGGAAGGTCACCAACACCACGACCATATCCCAGGTAAAGATCTCACTGAATCCTACAAACTGGAAAGCAATAGGTCGCAGTGACGGGGGAGTACTGATAATTCCGTCCGGCAGGTTTGCCACTCCCAGGGGAATACTGATTACCGTGGCGACTAAAATCCCGATCAGCAATGCCCCTTTGATGTTTTTGATCAATAACACACCGGTGATCACGATCCCCACCACGGCCACGATGGCCGGAGCACTGGTCATATCTCCGATGGTAACCCCGGTGGCTTCATAGGGTACAATGATGCCGGCGTTTTGCAGTCCGATAAAAGCGATAAACAGTCCGATCCCCACGGAGATCGCATGCTTCAGGTTGATCGGTATGGAATCCACGATTTTGTCCCGCACGTTAAAGGCGGTTAAGATAAGAAAGATGATACCCTCAATAAATACGGCGGTTAAGGCGAACTGGAAGGAATATCCCATTCCCAATACCACGGTAAAGGCGAAAAAGGCATTGAGACCCATTCCCGGTGCCAGGGCAAAGGGATAGTTGGCAAAAAAGGCCATGACCAGGGTGGCGATAATCGATGAAACCGCCGTGGCTGTGAATACGGCCCCAAAGTCCATCCCTGCGGCGGATAAAATATCCGGGTTTACAATGAGTATGTAAGCCATGGTCATAAAGGTGGTAATTCCTGCTAATACTTCGGTTCGGGCATTGGTACCGTGTTCCTTGAGCTTAAAGGTTTTTTCTAAAAATCCGTTGTTCGGGTTTTGATTTGCACTCAAAATTGTTGCCTCCTTTATCTGTTTTTTGACAAATTGTCTGGAAGAAACTTGAATCGATTGAAAATTTAAACTACACCCTCCTTTCTGAAAATTTATGTGCTAAAAAAGTTGAAGCTATAGTATTATATTATATATTGGCTATAGCTTCAACTGATTTTCTTGTATAGTACCATAATACTACAAAGGCACCCCGGAGTTTAATGTGAAGTTTATACAATTTCCGCTCCAAATCCCGGGTATTCTTTCGGTATTTCTAATAGAATCACACAATGGGATCCAAAATTTTGAAATTATTCACATCAATGATCCCCTGATCCGTCAGTTTCCATTTCGGGCTGGTGGACAGGGCCAAGAAGGACAGGTGCATAAAGGGGGCATGAACCTTACCGCCTAACTGTTCGTTGACGATTCTTTCCAACTCGGCGTAACCGGCGCTGACTTCGTTGCCCGACAGTTCATCGGTGATCAGACCGCCCACGGGCAGTCTCAATTCCTGAAGCACCCGCCCCCGATTCACCACGGCGATGCCGCCTTCCATTTCAATGACCCGATTGATGGCTTCGGTGATGTCTTTCAGGTTGGTACCCACGGCAATGATGTTGTGGGTATCATGGGCGATGCTTTCCGCAAAGGCTCCCTGCTTTAGGCCGAAGCCCTTCACAAAGGCCCTTCCGATGCTTCCGTTTCGGCCGTAGCGTTCCACACAGACCATATGCAACACGTCCCCTTCGATATCGGCCTGGGCGATGCCCTGCTGCACCTTTACCGGCTCTTCGAAACTGTCACTTAGGTTCTGATCGGGAATCAGTCCGATGACCCGCGCCGTGGCTTCCCGCCCTTCGGCTTTGATTCCTAAGTCCTCTTCCTTCACCGGGGCCACTTTCACCGAGTGCTTTACCTCATCGGGGTAGGTGTACTTCGCCATGGGCTCTAGCATCTTTCCTTCATAGGCCATTAATTTCCCTTGGACGTATACCGCCTCCACACTCATTTCCTGAAGATCGTCGATGATGGCGATATCCGCCCGTTTTCCCGGAGCCAAGATCCCCACGTCCTCCAGACCGAAAAAAGTGGCGGGGTTGATGGTAACCATCTGAATCGCTTCGATGGGGTCCACCCCTTCTTTGATGGTACGCTTTAGGATTTCATTCATGTGACCCAGCTTTTCCAGGTCTTCGGCTACCATATCGTCGGTGGCCAGGATGCATCTTCTCGAATCCAGTCCTTCCTCGGTTACGGCCCGAATACACTCCGCCATGTTTCTTTGGGTGGAACCCTCCCGCATGAAGACGTACACCCCTTGGCGCAGTTTTTCCACACATTCTTCCTTGGTGGTGGTTTCATGACAGGAACATTCCCCCGCCGTGGAGATGATATGGGCGGAAAGTTCGTTGCCGAACAGCTCCGGAGCGTTTCCGTCCACCATCTTTCCGAGACTTCGGGCATAGGTGGTGGAAGCCAGTAAATCCGTCACCACTTCCGGGGTATTGCGGTACACATGCTTTACGTTACTGAAACCCTGGAGTTCTCCGATGCCGATGATGTTTTGATAGTTCAGTAGGTCCGGCATATCCTTCGAGGTGATGTCGTAGGCTGCGGTTTCCAGTCCCGGAGAATCCGGGGTCAGTGCCGGCACCACCAGTTTCACATTGTTGGGGACATGGGCGGCTTCGTCGGCCATGGCCTTCATCCCGATGGGCCCCAGGGCGTTGCCGATCTCATGGGGGTCCGCCACTAAGGTGGTGGTTCCCGAGGGAATGGAAAACCTGGAGAATTCCGTAATGGTTAACATACTGCTTTCAAAATGCATATGGGAGTCCATAAATCCCGGCGCGATATAGCGCCCGGAAACATCCACTACTAAGGTATCGGGCCCGATCAGCTTCGAGGCGTCCCCCACGTTGAGGATGTAGCCTCCCTTAATGGAAACGTCAGCCACGTAGGCTTCCCGGGTCAAAACGTTGATGAAATTTCCTCCGCTGAGCACCACATCGGCAAAGTCGTGGTCCGACATTAACACATCGATCAGGTTCCGATATTCCATTGATTTTTTAAATCCTTGGGCATCTAACACAATTCGCCCTCCCTTCCGTATAACAGTACATGCTTTGGTCGTACTCAATCATATAAGTCGATGTTGTCTACAATTCCTACAATCGCCATGTCAATGGCGGATTCCCGCTTTCGGGCCGCATTCCTGGCAGCGGTGCCCTTGGTGTAAATCACCACTTCTCCGATGCCGGCGCCCACGGTGTCCACGGCAATGATCGGCTCTCCGATTTCCTTGTAATCCATGGTCAGGGGCTGGGTGATCATTAACTTGCAGCCCAAAAGGGTGTCATCTTTTCTTGTTGCCACGGCGGTTCCGATTATTTTTCCAATATTCATGGTCTCTCTCCTTTACCCTTGTTCTTTTTTAATTTCAATCCCCATGGTTTTGGCACGATCCCGGGCCAAGGGGGTAACAATTGCATTGAAAGGAACCGTTAGGACCTTTAAAGGAGAGTTCCTGTTGATCAGATCGTTTTCCGTAATGATGGTTTTATCTCCCGTTTCCCTTCGTTGTTCCCCGGGAAGCGGAGCCTTTGAAGCCTTTTTATCCTCCCGGGACTGTCGGGTCTTATGGCCCAGGAAGGTTTTTCCTAACAGGGTTTCGTATTCCTGACCATAGAGGGTTACCACTCCCATTTCCTCGATGCGACGGATCATTTCGTCAACCATCTTTTGCATTGCGGGAACCTTGGACCGCTGGCCTTTATATTCCACCACACTGTCCAGGTTCATAACCATTTTTTTCCCCCGCCACAGGCTTTCCCATAAAAGGGTGGAGATAAAATCATCCAGGATTCCCTTGGAAAGCTTGGAGGCGGTGTTCTGGGTGGTCATGGGCACAACGATCCCGTCCACCCGTTCTAAGATCCGGGTGATTTCACTTTTATCCACTTCCGTAAAAATATTTTGGGCACCCAGTTGTTGCTGTATGTTTTTGATATCCTGCAAATCCTTGCCGTTCCAGGAAAATGCAATATCAAAACGGATTCCCCGGTCCTTGGACCTTTTCAGTTCTTCTAAGGCTTGATCGATCCCTCGATTGGTACCGGTAAAGACCGCCAACAAATGCACCGGCTTTTCCTTAGGAAAATAAGGCTGTTCCACCCTGTTTTTAGGAGGGTGGGGCTGCCGGTGGCCCGGGTCCTCATTTACGCCCGGCTTCCCATTGGAAGCCTGGCCGAGCTGAGCTAAAACCGATTTGGTAAAATCATACTTGTTCATCGTTTAACACCTCACTGAGGAGTTTACCCCGTTATTCTTGACCTTTTAACATAACTCTTTCCACTTCTGAATGGGGTCTTGGGATGACATGAACGGAGTGCAGTTCTCCAACCACTCTTGCGGCCTCTGCCCCTGCGTCGGTTGCGGCCTTGACCGCCCCTACGTCTCCTCGAACCATTACGGTTACCAGTCCGAAGCCGATCTTTTCATATCCTACCAATTGTACGTTTGCTGCCTTTACCATGGCATCCGCCGCTTCCGTGGCGCCTACCAGACCCTTTGTTTCTACCATACCCAATGCTTGACTCATCATATACCCTCCTTGGATTTTGTTTTTTTCCTACTGTTTGCCTAGCTTTTCACCTTGCCTAGCTTTTCACCTTTGTGGTGTTGCTCTTTTTCGCCTCCGGCTTCTTATCGCCTTCCGACTTTTGGGGAGCTTCCCGCTTTTTCGGGGCTTCCTGTTTTGCCTTGGTATTTTCAATGACCTTGGCCCCGGATTTCTTTTTAAGATTATCCCGAAAGATTTCGATCAACCGATCCAACTCTTCATCGGGCCTTGCAATCACATGATGGGCTGCCACCGTACCGATTTGTTGGGCGGCGGCCACCCCCGCATCCACGGCGGCCTGAACCGCCGCCACATCTCCGGCCAGGTGCACGGTGACACTCACCGCACGGCCCACTCCGATGACTTTTTCATAACCGATCAGCTCCACATCGGCGGCTTTGCTGGCCGCATCCAGGGCGGTAACCGCGCTGGTCAGTCCTATGGTTTCAATCAAACCTAATGCCGGCTTCATACCACACCTCCTCTTTTTTCATCGCTCATTACCTATTGCCTTTTCCCAGGGACTTCAGGGCTACGGAAGATACGCCTTTCCCGGGATTTGCTATCACCGAGGTCTTCACCCCTCCCCTATGGTAAGGATCCTTCACCGCCCCGGTCTCTGGAGGCGGTCCCGAAGGTTCCCGGGATTTTGAAGGGGGTTTTTCCACCAGATCCTTTAAGGATACCTTGTTGCCCCGGTGGTTCGATGAAGGGTTGCCTCCCGTGGCCGCCTTGGGCCTTTGCCGGGAGCCGTGAATCACTCCGGAGATCAACTTTTCCTCCCCGGCGTCTAAATTTCTCTTTCCCTCATGATCGCCGGAACAGGTGTGGGTTTTTGCCGTACCGTTCTTTTTCGACATTTGATCCATCACTACTCTTGCTAAGGGATTTGCCATATTATCACCACCGTTTTGGCTAATCTAGAATTTTATCGATCTCGTCATGGGGCCTTGCAATCACATTGGTTGAAATCACTTCGGCAATTTCCCCGGCGATTTCCTTGGCGTTCTCCACCGCGGCCGTCACCGCGGCGACTTCGCCGGTTACAATCGCCGCTACGATTCCCGAACCCACATACTCCGCCTCTAATAATGTAACGTCGGCGGACTTCACCATGGTGTCCGCTGCCTGTATTGCCGCAACTAAACTTCTGGTCTCTACCATTCCTATGGCCTGTCGCATAATCAATGACCACCTTTACTTTTTATTTCCTATCGGGAAAGTATTGTCGGATATCAATCTTTTCATATCCGGGAATCACTGCCCGTTCAAAGAGTTTGCCCTTTTCTCCCAGGGGTTTGGTTGCATCGATTCCGATTTTGTCCGTGTGTCCCTGGGCCACATGGGAAGCTTCCAGTCCCGAACCCAGGGCTCCCTGGATCACCACCAGATCTTTTCCGGCCTGAACCCGGGAAGCCAGAGCGATTTCCACATCCCTGTTATTATAGATATCAATGTCCTCGTCCACCACCACCACGTGCTTGATGTCCTTGGAGCTGGCCAGGGCTCCCATAATGGCGGTTTTCGGATCCCCTTCATGCTTCTTTCGGATCTGAACAATGGCATGAAAGCGGCATCCCCCGGGAACCGTAACGTGTACGTCCCTGGCATCCACAAGATTGTTTACGTAACTGAACACTTCCGCTTCCCGTATTAAACCGTTGGACAGATGTTCCTCGGGGGAGGGGAAGGCGTGCTGAAAATAAGGATCGTTGCGGTGCATCACCGTTTGGATTTTCATCACCGGGTTCGGTGCCACCTCTCCGTAATAGCCCATCAACTCTCCGAAGGGACCTTCCTCTACCCGTTTATTGGGAACCAGATGCCCCTCCAATACAATTTCCGCAAAGGCGGGGACCTCCAAGTCCACGGAATGGCATTTCACCAGTTCCAGGGGCTCGCCCCGCAGGGCACTGTCCACATGGTATTTATCCACTCCGTATTTTTCGGAGCTGATCTGGGAGGCCAGCAGATACTCGGCGTCGTAACCCAAAACCAAGGCGCATTCCATGGGCTCCTTCCTGTCCTCCAGCTCTTTGAAATGCTGTAGCAGCAAGGGGGAGGCCCCGGATATCAGGGCATTGATTTCATCCTTTTCGTTGATTTGAAATCTCCGCACCGCCATATAAGTCTTCTTCGTTTCCGGGTCCTTCACCACCAGCATGCCGGCGGTAATAAACCGTTCGGAATCCTTGCCGTTGGATTTCGGTATGGGAAACATCTTTCCGATGTCGATGTTTCGGGTAATGATGTTTTCTTTCACGGGACCCTCCCGTAGCACCTTCGGAGGTTTCGGGTTGGCTATCCCGTCCATAATCCGCTGCAGCCGGTCTTCTCGGGTCATCCCCATCAGATCGTAATAAATTTGTCGTTCCCCGAAAACCCCGCCCACCACCGGTACTTTATGGCCCTTTACCTGCGTGAAGACCATGGGCTGTTCACTGTTGTAATAATCCAGCACCGCCCCCAGCTCGTAAATGGGATCTACGGTCTTTTGGCAGTGCCATAGTCGGCCGGAGGACCGGAGCTTTTCTAAGGTCTTTCGAAACATTTGTCTTTCCAAATCATCCCTCCTTTCCTACTCTCCCCATCTTTTAGCCAGATGATGTTCGATGCCCAGTTGGTCCAGGGTTCTGGCCACTAAGGCATTGACCATGTCACCAATGGTTTGAGGGTGATGGTAGAAACCGGGGGAAAGGGGCATCACCCGGACCCCCAGCTTTGCCAGCTTCAGCATGTTCTCCAGATGGATGACGCTTAAGGGGGTTTCCCGCGGCAGGATCACCAACTTGCGATCCTCCTTTAACACCACGTCGGCGGCTCGGGTCAACAGATTATCCGAGCCCCCCCGGGCAATGGTGGACAGGGTCTTCATGGAACAGGGTACGATGACCATGCCGTCGGTTTTAAAGGATCCGCTGGAGATTTTCGCCGCCAGATCATCGTTGGGATGAAACACCGTGGCATAGGATTTGATCTCCTCAAGGCTGATCCCCGTCTCATGATCCAGTACATACTCCCCCATGGTGCTTACCACCAGATGGGTTTCAATATTTAACTCCTGTAATGCTTTGAGCAGAGCGACGCCGTAAATGGCGCCGCTTCCGCCGGTCATTCCCACAATTATTCGCATCCCGGGTCCTCTCTTTCTGTGCTGTAGTTCGTCACCCTTGGGGTCCAAGAGGCTTTACTCCACCTTGTTTTCCGCGTCTCCGCCTCCAAGCCATGGGTCTTCCCCTTTTTCCCAGGCACCGATGTACTCGTCGATGGTGGTAACCTTTGT
>CAZTIJ010000072.1:0-9968 GCA_964613365.1 uncultured Clostridiaceae bacterium
TTCGTGGTATAATATAAAAATAGGAACAATAAAGGACACTTTAAAAAATAAGTAGAGGGGGATGCAATCAATGAGTATTAAAATTATTACGGATTCCGCCTGTTCCCTTCCTAAAGAGATGGTGGAAGAACTGGATATCACCGTAGCACCGCTAAGTCTGCAACAGGGAGAGGAATCCTTCACCGATGGCGTGGATATCGACCCGGAGGCGATGATGGAGGAAATGAAAGAGGGAAAGGTGTATAAGACTTCTCAGGTTTCCCCTTCGGCTTTTGTAGAGATTTTCGAAAAATACATACACACCTATGACTCGGTGATTTATATCGCTTTTTCTTCTGAAATATCGGGAACCTATCAAGGCAGCGTAATTGCAAAAAATCAGTTATTAGAAAAATACGAGGGGCAAAAATCCTTTGACCTGGAATTGGTGGACAGCAAATGCGTCGCCCTGGGTTCCGGCCTGGTGGTTAAATGGGCGGCGGAAATGGCCCGGGCGGGAAAAAGCAAGGAGAAAATCTTGGAAGCCGTGGAATACTACGCCCCCAACATGGAACATATCTTTACCGTGGATGATCTTAACTACCTGTATCGAGGGGGGCGGGTCAGTTATACCTCGGCCTTTGTGGGAGGGCTGCTAAACATTAAGCCGATTTTAAACGTTGAACAGGGTAAGTTGATTCCCTTTGAAAAAATTCGAAGTCGAAAAAAGGCCATCAAAAGAATCGTGGAAATTGTAAAAGAGCGGGGGGTCAACCTGGACCGGCAACTGATTGGGATCAATCACGGCAATGACCGTGAGGGTGCGGAGCTACTAAAGGAAATGTTAAGGGAAGAAGTGGGGGCCAAGGACTTTTTAATCGCTACCCTTCCGGCGGTAATCGCAGCCCATACCGGCCCGGGAACCCTATCGGTATTCTTTCTTTCCACGGGGAGCAAGGATTTCGGATAAAAGCCCATTGGAAAAAACCAAAAAATAGGGTGATTGCAATGACAGGAAAAAAGCCTTCGGGCTTTTTTTTTGCTTCATTCTCTGAGGATTTAAGCTAATATTGGGTATCAAAAAAAGAGGCTTAGGAGCTTACAAAATAAATGGAATTCAATAATACGATTGAAGGAGTGGTTGAATGAACCGGGAAATACAAGTACTGATCGGGGGAACCCAAGGGGACGGGATACTTGCCACAGGACTGTACTATTTGCAAGTCCTTTCTCGAATGGGGTACCATGTTTATGGGAAACGGCACTATACCTCACGGATTAAAGGGGGCAACAGTGCCATTATCGCCTATGGCAGTGTGGATAAAAAAGGCTGTCCCAAGGATGACATGGATATTGTTATGGCCCTGGACGAAGACACCATGGAGATTTATACGGAAAAAATCCGGAAAAGAGGACTGCTTCTTTACGATGAAGCCCTGGAACTGAAAGTGGATTTGGATGTTATTAAAGAACGGGAAATAGAAATTATCTCCCTGCCCATTACCAAGGTGGTTAAGGATAAAGGAAATATGATCATGAAAAACGTGTGCTCTTTAGGGTTCTTAACCCGGGTGACGGATATTGAACCGGAATATGTGGAATCCGTTATTGTGGATGCTTTTAAGGACAAAGGGGAAGAGGTGGTGCGAAAAAACAAGAATGTCCTGCAAGGGGCAGTGGACTACAATTTCACCAGTTTGAAAGGGGTTAATTATTTGATTGAACCGGTAACCCGAAAAAACATGGGACCGGTGGTGGTGGGCAACGATCTCATCGGTTTAGGGGCCCTGATCAGCGGTTGCCGTTTTATGGCCGCCTACCCCATTACCCCGGCTTCGGAAGTGATGCAGTATCTGTCGGAACATCTTCCCCGTTACGGAGGCAAAGTGGTGCAAACCGAGGATGAACTGGCGGCGATCAATATGATCATCGGAAGCAGTTATGCCGGGGTTAGGAGCATTACCTCCACCTCCGGTCCCGGAATATCCCTAATGATGGAAGGGCTGGGCCTGGCAGCCATGGCCGAGGTCCCCGTGGTGGTGGTGGATGCCCAGCGAAAGGGTCCCAGCACCGGTCTGCCCACAAAGCATGAACAAAGCGATGTAAACACCTTGTATTATGGAGGCCATGGGGATTTTCCCGGAATCATACTGGCGCCGGCCACCATCGAAGACTGTTTTTACGATACGGTGGAGGCCTTCAACTTGGCGGAGCAGTATCAATGCCCGGTGATCATCATGTCCGATGCTCTGCGCAGTCTTTCCTATGAGAACATTCAGGAACTGGATTTTGACCGGGTGAGCATTAACCGAGGAAAACTTGGCCTAGAAGAGGATCTGGAAGTCGGCGAAGAAATGTTTCCCCGTTACCGGGATACCGAGGACCATATCTCCACAAGGGTGCTCCCCGGAACGAAAAACGGTTTGCATCATACCACGGGGTTGGAGCATGATGAATACGGTTTCCACTTAAGTCCCAAGGCGGATCATCGGGGGCTGACGAAAAAGCGCATGGAAAAAATGGCACCTCTGGAGCAAAGAAAGGGGATCCGGATGTATCAGGAAAAGGATAACCGGATTTTGTTCCTGGGTTACGGTTCCACCTTCGGAGTGCTGGAGCAGGGGGTTAAAAAAATGAACCGGGTTGTGGACTATGGAGCCATTAAGCAGATCAAACCCCTGCCCACGGTGCAACTGAAAAAGCTCATGGAGCATTATGACAAGGTGGTCATTGTGGAGAACAATTACAGTGGACAGCTTCGAAAGATCATCCAATCGGAAATCGGCTTTCATCATAAACTGGATTCCCTAGGATCCTATAATGGAGACGGATTCCTGATTGAAGAAATTAAAGACAAAATAAAGGAGCTGGTATAATGGCGAAATATCAAGAGTACAGCAATGGCATAGAACCCACATGGTGCAAAGGATGTGGTGATTTTTCCGTGCTTCGCTCCCTACAGGTGGCCGCCGCGGAACTGGAGATTCCCCGAAAGGATTTTTCCGTGGTTTCGGGCATCGGTTGTTCCGGAAGGATTTCCGGGTACATGAAGGCCTACAGCTTTCATGGAGTCCATGGACGGGCGCTTCCCATTGCCCAGGGCATTAAACTGGCAAATCGGGAGTTGACGGTGGTAGCCGCCGGCGGAGACGGAGACGGTTTTGCCATTGGAGCGGGACATTTCATTCACGGGGCGAAACGGAATATCGACATTACCTATATCGTCATGAACAATCAAATCTACGGTCTGACCAAGGGACACACCTCCCCCGTCAGTGACCGGGGCTTTCAAACCCCCAGCACTCCCCAGGGCAGTGAAGATCTTCCCCTGCAACCGGGGCTGATGAGCCTGGCGGCGGGAGCCGGTTTCCTGGCCCAAGGATTTTCCGGTCATCAGAAGGAACTCATTGAGATTATAAAAAAGGGGATCGCCCATGAAGGGTTTTCCTTTATTAACGTTTTCAGTCCCTGTGTTACCTTTAACAAACAAAACACCTATCAGTGGTTTCGAAAGAATCTTACGTCGGTATCCGAGGATTCGGCGTACGACCGGAAAAACCATGGAGAGGCTATGAAAAAGCTCATGGAAACCAAAGGATTGGTCACCGGCGTTCTTTATGAAAACCCTGAGAAAGAAAAAAAGGATGAAGTTGCCCTGACCAAAGCGCCCATGGCCTTGGAGAGAGAAGAATTTCAAGCGCTTTTTAATCGCCTGTATTAAGGGGGGAAGGGAAATGAAAGAAGGGCGGTACTATGAAAAATTAACGGAAGACCGAGTGCGGTGCACATTATGTCCCCATCGGTGCACCATTTCCCCGGGGGAAACCGGAAAATGCGGGGTCAGAAAGAATGAAAAGGGGACCTTGTGGAGCCTGAACTACGGAAAAATCACGGGACTGCATATAGACCCCATCGAGAAAAAGCCGATTCACTTTTACCTAGAGGGCACGAAGACCCTGTCGGTGGGAAGCTTCGGCTGCAATTTCCACTGTCCCTTCTGTCAAAACTACAGGATTGCCAAAGGGACGCCTCCCACAAGGACCATAAGCCCCCAAGAGATTGTCCATCAGGCTATAAAAGCCGGGGTGCCCTCCATTTCCTATACCTATAACGAACCCACGGTTTTTTATGAAATGGTGTTGGAGACCGCAAAGATTGCAAAGAAGCAGGGGCTTAAGAATATTCTCGTCACAAATGGGTATATTGAGAATGAGCCCTTAAAGGAGCTGCGCCCCTATATTGATGGAGCCAATATCGACTTAAAGGGTTTCAATGCCCAAGGGTACCCGGAAACCATCGGCGGGGACATCGAAAGGGTAAAAAGCAATATCAGGGAACTACATGGCAAGATTCACATCGAGGTCACCACGTTGGTGGTAACGGGACTCAGTGATCGGAAAGAGGAACTGATCCGACTTTTTCATTGGCTGGCATCGATCAGTCCCGATATCCCGTTGCACCTGAACCGATATTACCCCTGTTATCGCTATCATGAACCCCCAACGGATATCAAGTTTTTACTGGAGATGAAGGAAGAAGCCAAAAAAGTTTTGCACCGGGTACGAAGCGGAAATTTTTAAAGGAGGAAAAACCATGGCAGAGATCCAAGGGATGTTTATTGTCCCCCATCCTCCCATTCTCATACCGGAACTTGGACAGGGAAGAGAACAGGAAGCGAAAAAAACCCTGCAGGGGATGGGCGAAGTGCTCAAGGAAATCCAATCCATCAATCCCCGGACCCTTATTCTAATAACCCCCCATGGGGAAGGGCATCAAAATAAGCTCAGTTTTCTTGAAGGCCAGGAGGCAGCGGGAAGTCTCGCGGCCTTTGGATATCCCACTATGAAGATGAGGAAGGCATTGGACGTTGAAAACATTGAAAAATTAAAACAGGCCTTCAGTGACCAAGGGTTGCCGGGACGGTTTTTTTCCGGAGACCTGGACCATGGTGCCTTTGTGCCTTTGTATTTTATGGAAAAGGAACTTCCAAAGACGAAGCTGATCCATATCACCATCGGAATGTTAGAGCTCAACACCCTATACGATCTGGGTTTGAAAATAAAGGAAGTTCTGGAGGCGGGGGAAGGCACCTTTGCCATCGTGGTCAGCGGCGATCTGTCCCACCGGTTAAAAGAAGACGGTCCTTACGGTTATCATGAAAAGGGACCGGAGTTTGACCGACGGATCATCAATACGATCAAACGCTGCAACGTGGCGGATATTTTGAATATGCCGAAGGAAATATACGGCCCTGCGGGGGAATGCGGTCTTAGACCCATTGCTCTGGGCTTCGGGATCCTGGGTGAGGGGAAGATGACCTCCCGGGTGGTGTCCTATGAAGGCCCCTTCGGTGTGGGTTATATGAATGCCTGGGTGCGAAAAAACCAATAAAGGAGGATTAGAATGAAGCCGGAAAGTCAATACGCTAAGCTTGCCCTGCGAGCCGTCGAGGAAAAAATAAGGACGGGAGAAGAACTGGAATTCGAAGATTACCAACAGGAAGTGAAGGATGAAGCGTGGGTAAAGGAGGTCCGAAACCTAAAGGCCGGTGCCTTTGTTTCTCTTTACAAAGGGGAGGAGCTAAGGGGTTGTATCGGTACCCTGGAAGCTTTGGAAACCCATGTGGGGGAAGAGATCATCAAAAATGCCCTGGAAGCCGCTTTTTTCGACCCCCGATTTGTTCCCGTGGAACAACAGGAGCTAGAGCAGCTGAGCATCAGTGTGGATGTTCTAAAGGAAAAGGAACCGGTGGAAACGGTGGAGGACCTGGATCCCCATAGATATGGGGTTGTGGTGGAACATCAGGGAAAACGGGGAGTCCTGCTGCCGGACTTGGAAGGGGTGGATACCCCGGATAAACAGCTGGATATTGCGGCGAAAAAAGCGGGCATTATGGAAGGAGAGAAGATGAAGGTGTACCGTTTTGAGGTACTTCGATATCATTAAAGGAAGTTTCCATCCCGTAAAGGAGGGGTGAATATGGGAAGAAAAGGAACCATAATGGTTCTGATACTGGCATTGGTTTTCATGCTGCCTGGCTGTAATATGGGAAACGGAAACCAAGAGGCCCCCGAAGATGTCAACGGCGTGGACCAGCCTCAACCGGAGCCGACGGACCCCGGGGAGGAGGAGAAGGACAACGGGGATCAGACGGAAAGGGAAATCCACACCGTGGAAGCCCGGTTCATAGGACTGGCGGATGCCAACTCCGGAGAGTTTGAAATTCTTGAATCCCGGGAATACCATTTTGAACAGGAGCTGAATGTATTTCGATTCGGGGAAGAGGTCATCCAGGACTTCACTGACGGGACCTACGACGAAGATGAGAAAATGACCCTGTATATAACCATTGAACAGGGGGAAGGTTACAATATCTATACCATTGTGCGGGCCCAAACCAGTGAGTAAAAGCTTACCCTTCGGTAGGCTTTTTCATTTTCTTCTGGGGGGAGCAGTGGTATAATGGAAAAAGAGAAATGATAAACAGCGAATAATGAAAGGGAGGTCACGATGAAACGAATCGAACAGATCAGTACCGAAGATCCGAAAAAATTTTATGATTATCTGAATCTTAACCTGAAGGGCCTGATTTCCGAGGAAGAGGATTGGACGGCGAACTTGGCCAATGCTTCGGGATTGTTGTATTTGCTGATGGACAACATCAACTGGGCAGGGTTTTATCTTTATAAAGAGGAGGAATTGATCCTTGGACCCTTTCAGGGGAAGCCGGCCTGTACCCGTATTGAGATCGGCAGCGGGGTTTGCGGTACGGCGGCGAACACCTTTGAGACCCAGGTGGTGGAAGATGTAGGTCTTTTCCCCGGACACATTGCCTGTGATCCCGATTCCCAATCGGAAATCGTAGTCCCCATGATTCGAGAGGGGAAGCTGTTGGGGGTTTTGGACATCGACAGTCCCGTGAAGAATCGATTCAATGAAGTGGACCGCAAGTATTTGGAGCAGTTTGTCAACATACTGCTGGAGTATGTAAAGATCCCCTTAAGTTATTGATAGGAGATGAAAAGATGAAAGAGCAAAAAATCGAAAGCATTCTTGAACAAGTCAAGCAGGGGACTCTGGCGGTGCCCGAGGCCATGGAACGGTTCAAGGACCTTCCCTTTAAAGACCTGGGCTATGCAAAGGTGGACCATCACCGGGAAATACGTAACGGATATCCCGAAGTAATCTTTTGTGAAGGCAAGGCCCTGGACCATATCGTGGGTATTGTACGGCATATGTTGGAAAGTGAGAACAATATCCTGTTGACGAGGGCATCAAAGGAGATCTACCGAGCCCTTCAAGAACTGACGGAGGACATCGAATACCATCCCATGGCTAAGATCATCGTGGTAAAAAAGCAAAAAATTGAAAAATCCCAATCCGTGATTCTGGTGGCAACCGGCGGTACAGCGGATATTCAAGTGGCGGAGGAGGCGGCCCTGACTGCGGAAATTCTGGGCAATACCGTAGAGCGGTTATACGACGTGGGGGTAGCGGGGATCCATCGATTGTTAAAGCATACGGATAACTTGCAAAAGGCCAGCGTCATTGTTGCGGTAGCCGGCATGGAAGGGGCTCTTCCCAGTGTCATCGGAGGATTGGTGGACAAGCCCGTGGTTGCCGTGCCCACCAGTGTTGGATACGGTGCCAATTTTCAGGGATTGTCCGCATTATTGACGATGCTCAACAGCTGTGCCAGCGGAATCGGCGTGGTAAACATCGATAACGGTTTTGGCGGGGGCTATTTGGCCAGCACCATCAATCGACAGATTGAAAAAGCCCGAAGCAACAAATCCTAAAAGAGAGTAGGGAGACTTATGGAGGAACGAATTCTTTATTTAGACTGCTTATCCGGTATCAGCGGTGATATGACCATTGGAGGACTGCTGGATTTAGGCCTGGACCGGGAGGCTTTCCTTCAGGAACTGAACAAAGTGAAGGTGGAAGGCTATAAGCTGAAAATGAAAAAAAATCAAAAAAACGGCATCACCGGCGTGGACTTTGATGTGGTAATCGAAAAGCCCAAGGACAGGAAAATAGACGGTAATGAACATCACGGTCATGGTCATCACCATGAACACCATCACCGAAACCTAAAGGATATCGAAAAACTGATAGAGGAAAGTGCCTTGGAGGAGTCGGTGAAAACCATGAGCAAAGAAATTTTCACCGAGGTGGCGAAGGCGGAAGCAAAAATTCATGACAAGCCCATGGATGCCGTGCATTTTCATGAAGTGGGAGCCATCGATTCCATTGTGGACATCATCGGTGTGGCGATTCTGATTCATCAGTTAAACCCCGACAAAATTATTTCATCCCCGCTACATATGGGAACGGGATTTGTAACATGTGCCCATGGGAAGATACCGGTACCGGCCCCCGCAACCCTGGAGATCTTAAAGGGTATTCCGGTGTACTCCACCGGTGTTCGAAGCGAGTTGGTAACTCCCACCGGTGCCGCCATTGTGAAGGTACTGGCCGAGGAATTTATGGATACCCCTTTGATGGAGATCGAAAAAATCGGTTACGGACTGGGGACAAAGGACCTGGAAATTACCAATGTGCTTCGGATGATGGTGGGTAAAAAAAAAGCGTAGAAGGGAAGGGCCATAGGGAAGAGGAATCTTTGGTATTGCTGGAAACCAATATCGATGATATGAATCCTGAAATCTACTCCTATGTTTTTGAGCGTTTTTTTGAAGAAGGGGCTCTGGATGTGTATCTGACACCGATTATGATGAAGAAAAACCGACCGGGGACCAAACTCAGTCTTTTGGTAAAGAAAAACTCCGTGGAAAAAATGATGGAAAGGCTTTTTCTCGAGACCACCACCTTAGGGATCCGAATAACCGAGGTGGGACGGGAAACCCTGGAGCGACAATCGGTAAAAAAAGAGACCCCCCTGGGGACGGTTGGCTTCAAAGAGGGGTATTATCAAGGGATAAGAGTAAAGTCCACCCCGGAATACGAAGAGTGTCGTCGGATCGCAAGGGAGCGGGACCTACCCATCCCCCGGGTCTATGAAATATTAAATAACATCGAATAAGAGATAAAAAAACTCCCCGGCCTATTCCTTGGAATCGGCGAGGGAGTTAAAGTACTGCTGGATGCCCGAGGCGATGCCTTGGGCTATTTTTTCCTGGTATTCTTGGTTCTGCATTTTTCTGTCCTCCTCGGGGTTGGACATGAAGCCCATTTCCACTAAGGCGCTGGGGACCTCGGACCAATTAAGGATGGATAGGTTGTTGCGAAAATGGACCCCCCGGTTTCTGGCTCCGGTGGCTTCCGAAAGCTCCTCGACAATATAGGTGCTCAGGGTTTTGCTGACCGCTGCCCGGTCGGCATCGATAAAGGATACGTTAAAGGCGGGGGACAGCACACTGACCCCCTGGGCGGAGGTTATGGAGCTGCCGTCGGCGTGGAGGGAGACGAGAATGTCGGCCCCCACCTCCCGGGCCATTTGTCCCCGCTCCTTATTGGTAGTATGTACGTCATGGCGATCCCTGGTCAGGGCCACCTGATAACCCAGGTCCTTCAGTTCCGACTCCAGTTTGAAGGCCACATCCAAAACCAGTTCGTACTCCCATACCCCGGTAGCCACTCCCCGGGTGCCGGTGGCGACTTTATAGACGGTGCTGTTAAGGGCAGGAGCCGCATTTTCCCTGGAATAGTCCGGTTCCTTCTGGTGTCCGGGGTCGATGAGGATTTTGGGGACATCGGAGGCCTCCGTGGAATCCGAGTCCGAGAGCGCTTTTCGATCCTCCCCTTTGGGTTCCTCTTCGATGTTCTTCGGAGGATTATCCCCGGCGGAGCTGGCGAAGTCGGAAAAATTATAGGTGGCGGAACGGACAAAAAAGATGAGCAGTAAAAACACAAAGGCGAAAAAAACGGCCTCGTAGAATCTATTGAAGTTGGTTTTCATTGAATAACAACCTTCTTTCCTCACCGAGAGTGGGTATGTATTAATAACCATTTTATGTGAAAGTTCA
>CAZTIJ010000073.1:0-9870 GCA_964613365.1 uncultured Clostridiaceae bacterium
TTCCTCGGATAAACCGATTTTCAGTCTTCCTTTAATTATTCCTATCGTAGCAGGTACCGCTCCCCGATTTCGAATAATTGCCTCTACTTCCCGGGCAGTCTCCAAGTTTTTAGGATAGGGCATTCCATGGGAAATAATAGTTGACTCTAAGGCCACCACCGGCTCCCCTTCTTCCAAGGCTTTTTTTACTTCAGGATGAATATCCATATGCTTTTTCATTTCTTGGCCTCCTAGCATTTTTTAACTTCTTAACCAACCTTAACCTATAAAGCTTTCACCAACGGATTACAGTCATATCCTTAGAAATATGTGATTGACAATTGATTGCCCGCCAAATGCTTTTTTATTTCTTCACTGGAAAAATTGGGAGCTATGGTGTGTTCACTGCTTATTGTGGCAAAGGCCGCTCCCATGGCAAAATTCAAACCCTCTTCCAGTGAGAGTTTTTGCAGATACCCATAAATAGCTCCCGCCATAAAGGCATCCCCCGCACCGGTGGTGCTTTTTAATTTTTGAGGTTTGCCTTTAATATGCACTTCTGTATCTTTATTCCGGGTATAAACACCATTCTGACCTAAACTTATATAAACCTGCTTAACCCCTTTGGCCATAAAACGTTTTCCGGCTTCTCTCACCTGCTCCATATTATCCAGAGTCATACCCAAAAGCACTTCCGCCTCTCTTCGATTGGGTTTGAATGTATGAATTTTTTCTAAAACATTCTCAAACACCTTAATCTTTGAAGCCGAAACGGGATCAGCGAAAACTGCGGTATCCCCGGCCTCCTTAACAATGTATTCCACGGTTTCCTTTGTAAGGTTAGCATCAATACAGATCATCGAAGCATCTTTAAAAAGTTGTTTTTTCTTCTCCAACCATTCGGAAGTCATTAAGCCTAGGATATCCATTTGGGAGATCGCAGCCTTCATGTCATGATTCTCGTCCATCAAGGATAGATACATGGATGTAGGATAGTTTTCAGAACGAAGAACATGATCCATATCAATTCCCTTACGCTGACATTCTTTGAAGATTTTTTCTCCATAAAAGTCTTCGCCCAAGGCTGTAAGAAAACGAACAGGAACAGATAGACGGGCTAGATTATCTGCAATATTCCTTCCAACGCCTCCTTGAGAGGTTTCTATTCTTCCGGGGTTCGAATCATAAAACTTTAATTCTTCATAAGGACTTCCCTCCAAGTCTATATTGGACCCACCAATGATTAGTGCTTTTTTTTCCTCCTCCACGATATAGCCCTTCCCTCTTATATATCCTTTTTTCATAAGATTTCCGATGTGTACCGCGACGGAAGACCGATTGATTTTCAACTGTTCCGCAAGCTGTTGTTGAGATATCAAAGGATTTTCTTTAATTATTTTAAGCACTTCTTTTTCTCTGGAAGTCATTATTTCCCCTCCCTTCAATTCAATATAATAAACATTAGTTTAATTTTATCATTTATGTTTATTATGTCAAGAGTGAAAGATAAAACCGATGATTTGGTTTCATATTTACCGCGGGTACCTTTCATTGGTTATCGATCAGTTTCATCGATGATAACCCTGTATACCTCGGAGTATTCAGTGTCCAGGCAACGCCAGGATTCCCTTGCCTCTCCTTTTAAGATATTTTCAAAAAAGCTCAGTATAAAGGTTTCCTGAATCTCTTCAAACCGACTGCGATCCAAGGAACCGGTGAGTCTTACTGCCCTTGTGATTGGAGAGTACATGTGAATCATGGTAAAGTCCACATGGGTGGTTCCCAAAAGTTGAAATAATTCTCCTTGATGATTGTTTCTTAGAATTTCATGTAGATTTTCGTCGTTTTCAAGTCCCTTCCATTCTTCGCTGCGTAAAAACAAATAGTAAGGAAAGGTTTCTTTTTTTATAATACTGGGAGAAAACGGTTCCACCCAAGGATCCAAACCAATAATCCCCTGCACCCTGGAATCCATTGCACCGACTTTTACGCTGGCTCCTCCCCCTGTGGAATGCCCCAATAAACCGATATTATCCACATCCAAAAAAATTCTTAAGGACTCCTCCATAAGATCCCCCCGAGGGGTAGTTATCACATCTAATACAAAGATAATGTCCTGGGCATAGGTGCCTATGAATTTTTCCGCTGATCTCAAAAAATGAGGGTCTTCTCTTCTCGGAAGTGCCTCGCCATCAATGAAAATCTTTTCCCCATTTTCAAAAACAACTACGGGAGCACCATAGGTATGGTCAATACCCAACACTATGAATCCATGGCTCGCCAATAGTTCTCCTATATCCGAGTGAAGCGCGCGGAATCCACTCCATCCATGGGATAACACCACAACGGGATACTTTTTTTCCCGGGATAATACGGGCGCATTAAGATAACTGTTGGACAGTACTTCTTCAGACTGATCCAGCATGAATGGAGGGAAGTAAAAAATCCTCGCCAGTTTTCTGGAAACCACTCTTCCTTCAGGAATCCAGGGCAAACGCTCAAATCCTTGCACCTTTTCTGCAGGATACCAAGCCTGTACCTTAATCTTTCTGTGGTTGTTTCCCGCTTCATCCCCATAGGTCTCCAAGCGATTTTGGTCGGTCCATTCATACATTTTTGTTCCTACCTCATAGGATCCGCTGGGGATTTCCATGGTTGTGATAGGAAAAGCCACATGAAAAATCACGGATAGAAAAAAAGCGGAAACATACACCAGGAACGTCCGATTTTTTAAGTTTAATAACCATTTGCTACTACTACCGCTATTGATATAAAAAGAATATTTTTTTATCCTGGCATAAACCAATAGACTTGCCAAGAGCGCACCGTAAAAGGGATAATAATACCATTCAATATAAGCCCTCATATCTTCCCCCTCCAAAATTCCATTCAATAAGTACACTCATTGATCCGTTATTATATTTCTTCTATCTGTAGTACTCGGGTCTTATTATCATTATAAATTCACCGATTCCTTTTAGTTTAATATCCGGGATACCGCTCCCAGTTCATTGTTTCCTGGTCATATTCTCTCAACAAGTCATCGGCTAACAATATTAATACATCCCTTAATTCAATTTTGGAAATCCAAGTTCCGGGTATATTCCCCACGCCATTATAAGCTCCCAAAATATTTCCGGTAATCGCTCCGGTGCTGTCACTGTCGCCGTCGTGGTTCACTGCAGCGACCACTGCTTTTTTAAAACTTTTCTGATATTTAAGGGCGCAGTAAATACCGATGCTCAGCGCTTCCTCTCCAACCCATCCTTCACCAATTTTTGCGATGGATCGATAATTAGAAAAGCCCAGCTTTGATAATTCCAAAGCCATCTTAATTTTTTCGCTGCATTCCTGGTGATGATCATATTCCCCTAGTTTCCAAAGAGTTCCATTCACCGCCTCGTCTAGTTCTTCCCCTGCAATAATTGAAGATATTAAGTAAGCAAAGGCTCCTGCGGATAAATAGCCGGAAGCATGCCCATGGGTAAGCGCCGCACACTCAATGGCTACATCGAATGCTTCATTTTTTCGAAACATAAGCCCCAGGGGCGCGGTTCTCATAACAGCTCCGTTACCTTTACTGTTGTTGATCGGATCTTGAATGGTTCCTTGCTTTCCACTGAGTAATGAGGAAATATTTGCTCCTCCGGGGGCTCTCTGATTAAAAAGCTCATTGGCGAATAGCAGCCAACTCTTCTTCAAAATACTCTCGTTTAAATTTTCCTCATATCCCTGGGTGTACAGCCATCTTAGATATGCATAATAGATTACGGAAGGTATATGACAGATTCCCTTGGATAGAAATCGATTTTGTGCTCGTAGTATGCCCTCAGCGGTAAACATAGTCATTTGGGTATCATCGGTAACCTCCGCCACACCTCTCGATGAAAGGGTTACGTCCCGTACTCCGCCCACGCCATATTTTTCAAGAATTTCTCTGTAACTCATAAACTCCACAGGCCAACCAAGGGCATCGCCAATCGCCCCCCCCAATAAACAGCCTCTAAAATACTCGGAAGTTCGCTTCATATTAAGCCTCCTTTGAGCAAAGGGAATTCCCTTTGTTCTGGAAAGTCTATTCCATGGTTCATTATTACCCCTGTGAAAGCCTTCGAATCATAACAAAAGCTCTGAGGACTACCCCCGGGAGGGTTTTTCCGGTATCCAAACCGATATGGATTGATTTTTCACTGAAAAAACGCCCCAACCCTCTTTATCGGTCTTTACAGGTTTTTCGATATGTTGAGTAAGATCTGTGTATACCTGATGTCCTTCCGGCATTTTCATCTTCAGCTCCCTTTCTTTCCCCGCGCTGATTAATACTGCAATTCCTCCTGGTTTTTCTTCAGTTCCCCCTCGAATCCATGCCAGCACATCATCTTCCTCCAAATAATCATATTGCGCTCCATAGGCATAATTTTTTCGTGCGTATAAAAATTTATCAATCATCCATTGATGACTGGGCATCTCAATTTCGTATTCCTTGCCGTCATTTCCCTTGTCTTTATACTTTGCCCCGTGATAATCGGCTATAAAAACCGTGGGATAACCCTCTCTTCGAAGCAAAAGGATACCGTAGGCCAAAGGAACAAACCATGGTTCCACAACTGACTCTAGAGATTGAAGAGGCTGTGAATCATGATTTGCTACGAAGGTTGCCGCTAAATGAGGAGCGTTCTTCATTAGTGTTTGATCGAATACATTTTTGATGTCATAGTTTGCAGGCTCCTTACTGATCTTTACAAAGTTATAATGCAAATTCACATCGAACAACATGATGTTCTCTTTTGTATCATCAATAAATTCGCACAGTTCTTGTAAATCATCGGACCAGTACTCTCCCACGGCAAACAGGTTTCGGCTCTTATACTCTCTCATTCCATGGAGCCATTTAAGAAAAAATTTGGACTTTACATGTTTCACAGCATCAAAGCGAAATCCGTCAATTCCCGTGGTATCGAGATACCACTTCCCCCATTGGATCAGTTCATTTTCCACATCCTGGTTGTTAAAATCCAAATTACAACCCAGCCAATAATCATAATTCCCCTTGTCTTTAGCTCCAGCATCGTCAAAGGTTTTTCCGTCAATTACATATATAGCGTCCCTTTCCTCATCTAAGGCACTGTAATCCACAGCATTGAAATGCCACCAGTGCCACTGGAACTCCGAGTACTTTCCCATCCTCCCGGGAAAAGAAAAACAAGTCCAAGCTTTAACTTTTTGCTTTTCTCCAATTACTTCTTTCCTATTTTCAGGATTTACCGGTGTTCCGTAAAACTCTTCCGGATGGTCGGCTCCGAGACGATGGTTCAACACAATGTCTCCATAAACCTCCATTCCTGCCCTTTGGGCTTCTTGAATTCCTTTAATATATTCCTCTTTGCTCCCATATTTTGTAGGTACCGTTCCTTTCTGATCAAATTCTCCCAGATCAAAAAGGTCGTACACACCGTAACCTACATCCAAGTCGCCACCGAACCCTTTGTAAGCCGGCGGCAACCATATCGCCGTAAAACCCGCCGCTACCAGGTGGGAAGCCTCCTGCCGAATCCAATTCCAAAGCCAGCCATTTCCTCGGGTATACCAGTGAAAAGCCTGCATCATAACGCCATTTTTATCAGACAATCAACTCATCCTTTCTATTGAAATACTTTCTTGTAGATGAAAAACCATATATGAAAACTATTAATCCCATGTAATGAAGCTATTTCATCTATTCATATAGATACCCCTTCCCTTCGAAAAACTCTCATCCATTTCCCATATTGATAAAACAAAACCACCAGTACAAAATGGTGGTTTTCGGTAATCCTTCCTTTTAATTTTAAGCATTATTAATTTCTGCAAGATACTCCTTGATGGTGTTTGGGGGATTTGAATTTTTCAAGACCTTCCTGGTCTTCTTTGCATTATCGTAGAGAAGGTCTACAATGGTCAGGGCCATTATTTTTGCTGGAATCAGGTAAGCGGTATCTTTATCCATTAATTCAAAATCCGCGCCCCCCCGTATACCTCTAACACCCCCTGCTAATGGTTGCAGAGCCGGCATGACCTTTGATAATTCCAGAATATTGAGAAATTCCTTCCCTTGGAGTTTTTTCGACCATTTCATCTGAGTTTCATTGTAAAAGAGTTTAGCATTTTCCTGAAATATCACCCCGAGACTATCATATTTAGGCGTCGATGGATACTTCGGAGAAATTATCATTTTCGATTCTTTATCTCTTAAGTCCATAGGTTGTACCGACAAAGCAATAGTGATATCATCAAAGCACTGCTTTTTCAGAAGCTCCTGAATGCCAAACCGGTACCGAACTTGTCCCTTTTCAATGAGATCTTTACGATAATCGAGGTCCCCCGCTTCTTGTGCGGGAACAGCCACGAAGGTCACTTTTCCATCGAGATTTTGTACTACATGGGATTTAATCAATCCAAAGGCAACCCCTATCATCATTGCTACTTGTAAATTATTCCCGCCGTTATGAACGACACCTTCTGCATCAGCACCGGGATGTTCGGGATTAAACCCTGCATCCAATGCAGCGAACACGGCAAGGTTCGGCCCTCGCAAATCTTCATTGACCGTTGCTTTGCAACCGGTAAGCGCAATATGGTGTTTCACCTCCAGTTCCAGTTTTTCTAAGATCTTACCGATTTTTTTGCTAAGATATTCTTCTTTAAACCCTAACTCCGGGCGGTTTTGTATCTCCCGTGGGATTCTCAGGATCTCCTTTCGATGATCATCTATACTGTTACAGACCAGTTCTTTTAAGATTTTCTTCGACAAATCCGATCCCTCCTTCATAACACTCTATAATATTGATTTTATCACAGTCTAAAAAAACCAAGGGTGTTCCTTTTTTCCGTTGTTTTTGATCCTTTGGGGATTGACGGTTTTTCCGTGAAAAAAGTACATTTCTGCGGATTTCCCCATTGCATAGGTTCCTGAACTAGCAATCCCCCCGGAGATAAACATGCCCCCAAGAGGGACGAGTTTCGTTAGTTGATGGGCTAGGGATCGAAAACCAAAAGCCGCACCGATATTCAACCCCATGGCTGTTAGGTATTCATGAGCGGTTTCTATTTTCATTTCCTTTCCCGCTAAGGAACCTATAATAATAATCATAAGAAGTTGCAAAGGAGTCAATACAAAAAAGTCTGCTATCGGAATGGGCGAGGAACCGATCCCCCCTGCCATCGTTGAGAAGCGTTTAATAATCGAGGTGGTGAAATTTTTCATTTGTTCCGTTTGGTTTTTCACCTGCAAATAATCAAGTTTGGCTTTTTCAGGCAACACTTCACCGATGAATTCCTCTAATGTATCGATGTTCCAAAGATTTTTTGGATAAGTGCTTATGGGAATAATCGCTAAATCGTTATCCTCCTTAAGAAGATAGCCCTTTGAAGGTTGGTGTAATTTTAGAAACTTCACCTTTGGATCTTCCAGTTGAAAAACCTCTCGAATCAAATAGTTCATTCCTTGTATGATTTGTCCTTGTTTTTCCGGATTCTCTATCGGAAGCGAAGGGTTTCCGATTATATCCACGTTGCTTAGTATCGTAACCGTAGGAATTGTCATGTTTTCTCTTTTTAAAATGTCCCCAATTTCTTTCATAACCTTTAGGTCATTAGACATTGTGCGGACTTCTTTGATGTTTATCACATGTAGAAAAATATCCGGACGATGTTTGAGGATTTCTCTTTTTAGCTGATCTACTCCGTCCGTCCCCTTTCCTTGCTTCTCATTAACAACATCAAAAAAACCCCGGGTATCGATCATTCTCCAGGTGGCACTGTATTCCTCAAAGGGTATTTCATAATAAGTTGCCCCCCTAGTTTCAGGGACCACGGGATTTACCTTGGCCACTTCTTTTCCGATTAATGCATTTATTAACGATGATTTTCCGTGTCCAGAACGGCCTAAGATTAACATCACCGGAGGTCGGCTTTCCTCGATCATTTCTCGAACATCTTTTAAAGCCGGTCCTAAGACCACATTTTTAATATAAGTTTTCTGTTTTACAGACATTTTAACAGGCAATTGTTCAAATAAATCATCGATGTCCTGCAATAACCTGATGGTCTTTTCTTTATTTAGCCCCATAATTACACCTCTCAGTATATTATTCGTTTTATCCCCGATCATTAGTATTTCAAAGTCTTGACTGCGGCTTATCTGTATTTAATTCATTCGAAAGAGCATGGTTCTCGACTTTTATGTTATAGCCTGGTTGAACTTGGGTAAATCCATAGATAAGAACGCTTGAAGGAGGTTTCCTATATGCCTAAGGAAAAAACTAAACAAAAGTTATTGTACCAACGAAATTTCAGAAAATACGGCCTGGATTTTAATCTTCCCGTATCCATTATTTCCGGTTTATTTATTTTGATTTTCTCCGGTTACGCCTTATTAAATCTTGAACATGCCAATGAACTCTTTGGTCAGATCTATAATCGTATTATTGATAACTGGGATTGGCTCTTTTTATTGGGTAGTAATTTTTTCATCGGAGTCTGTTTGTATTTAGCCTTTTCTAAATTGGGAAATGTAAGAATTGGTGGTATGTATGCCAAAGCTGAGTTTAGTACCTTCGCTTGGTACTCCATGCTTATTTCTGCTGGAATGGGTATTGGACTGATGTTTTGGGCGGTGGGGGAACCTCTTACCCATTCTCAAATAACCCCTTTCATATACGAAAGCGAAAGTAGTGTCACCAGTGCCATGGCTGCTACTTTTTTTCACTGGGGCTTTCACCCTTGGGGTATTTACGCCTTATTGGGTCTTTCACTAGCCTTCTTCGCATACAACAAAAACCTGCCTCTTTCTTTGCGATCGGTGTTTTATCCCATATTTAAAGACCGGATCTTTGGAAGGACAGGAGATATTATCGATATTCTCGCCGTTCTCGCATGCATGTTTGGTCTTGCTACCTCTCTTGGACTAGGTGTCCAACAGATGAACAGCGGTTTGAACTACCTTTTTAATCTTCCGGAAAATACTACCGTCCAAGTATTCTTAATTTTAATAATAACCTTAATGGCCATTGTTTCTATTTTAGCGGGAATCCATGGAGGCATCCGTTTTTTATCGGTTTTAAACATCCGATTGGCCGGATTATTTATGCTTTTGGTATTCCTTCTGGGTCCAAGCTTTTATATTCTTCGAGTATTCATGAACGGATTGGGGCTTTATCTAAGCGATTTTCTTAAAGCTTCCTTTTCTCTTTCTGTTAACGGCGATTCATGGCAAGGGGACTGGTCCATCTTTTACCTGTCTTGGTGGATCTCTTGGTCTCCTTTTGTGGGAATGTTCATTGCCCGAATGTCAAAGGGACGGACTGTACGGGAGTTTATACTCGCTGTATTGATCATCCCCTCCATCCTCTCCTTTTTATGGTTATCCGTATTCGGCGGCACGGCCATTTCCATAAACGAAGCTTCCGGCGGTGGGTTATTTGAAATCGTTCAGGACAATTTACCGGTGGCTCTTTTTGAGCTCCTTCAGCAACTCAATCCTCCTGTTTTTGCAAACATCACCATAATTCTTCTTTCCATCCTTGCCACCCTACTGGTTATGTCTTACTTTATCACCTCCAGTGACTCCGGTTCGTTGGTGGTTGAAAAAATTACAGCCAGTGGCAAGGAAGATACTCCTAACAAACAGCGAGTTTTTTGGGCAGCGGCAGAAGGACTTTTGGCCGCCGTACTGTTGTTAATCGGCGGAGAACAGGCACTGGATGTTTTACAAACCGCCGTCATCAGTACCGGTCTTCCCTTTACCTTTGTTTTAATCGTTGCCAGTATCGCCGTTATTATAGGAATTCGTGAAGCCTCCGATCGAAGAGAGGATTACATTCGAAACAAACTGTTTGAGGATGTAAAGGAACA
>CAZTIJ010000074.1:0-9839 GCA_964613365.1 uncultured Clostridiaceae bacterium
GGATAGGGAGGCAGTTAAATGGGTTTAAGAATCGGTATTATAGGAGGCACAGGAAACTTATGAAGAAAAATTCTACAGGTTTTAACGGAACAAGGGGTGGATATTGGATCCATACGCTTATTTGCTTCGAAGAAATCTCAGGGGAAGAAGATTCCTTTTCAGGACGGAGAAATTGCTGTGGAGCTGTTAACGGAGGAGGTTATGAAAGAGAAGTTTGATTATATGTTATTTTCCGCCGGTAGTGAGATATCCGGGCATTACGCTCCCCTTGCGGCAGAAGCAGGGAGTACAGTGATTGACAACTCCTCCCGATGGCGGATGACCGAGGGGATCCCTCTGGTGGTGCCGGAAATTAACGGAGATATTTTAAAGGGTTATCAGGGGATTGTAGCAAACCCTAATTGCTCCACCATACAAATGGTGGCAGCGCTCAGCCCCTTGGATCAAGTCTATGGTTTAAAGAAAATCAATGTATCTACCTATCAGGCGGTTTCAGGAAGCGGCATGGCGGGAATTCAGGAACTGCAGGATCAGATAGGGGACCCCCGGCGAAAACCTGATATTTACCCGAGAACCATTGCCGGTAACTGCATTCCCCATATCGATGTGTTTTATGATAACGGCTATACCAAAGAGGAATTAAAAATGGTATATGAAACCCAAAAAATTTTAAATAAGCCCAAACTTCCGGTACAGGTTACCACCGTCCGGGTCCCCGTGGTAAACGGGCATAGTGAAGCAATTTATAGTGAATTTGAGAAAACACCGGACCTGGAAGAAGCACGGAAAATCCTTCGAAATACGGATGGGCTGGTAGTAATGGATAAACCGGAGGAATTGGTATATCCTACGGTATTCGATGCCCTGGAGCGGGATGAAGTATACATTGGAAGAATCCGAAAGGATCTGTTTGATCCTAAGGGACTCGCCCTGTGGGTGGTGGCGGATAACCTTCGGAAGGGTGCTGCCACCAATGCAGTGGGAATTTTGAAACACATGGAAAGACTCAAGAACAGATAGTGATGGTAAAAATCCATATAAAATAAGGAGGCTATAATTATGTTTATAGGATCAGCAGTGGCCATTGTTACCCCGTTTAAAGAGGGACAGGTGGACATGGAAAGTTTTGAAAAGTTAATGGATTTCCAGTTGCAGTCCAAAACCCAAGGGATTGTTGTGCTGGGAACCACAGGAGAAGCCAGTACCCTATCGGGAGATGAACGAGAGATCCTTATCGGGAAAGCGATGGAAAAAGCCCGGGGAAAGGTTCCGGTAATTGTGGGAGCGGGATCCAACGACTATGAGAAGGCTGTAGACTTTAGCAAACAGGCGGAAAAACTGGGAGCCGACGGACTGTTACTGGTAACGCCCTATTACAATAAAGCTACCCAGGAAGGGCTTAAGGCTTATTACGAAGGAATTGCAAAACAGGTGAACTTACCCATTATCCTGTACAACGTGCCCTCGAGAACCAACGTAAATATTGAACCGGAAACCGTGGAATATCTGAGCAACATCTCAAACATTGTGGGAATTAAAGAAGCGGGAGGGGACGTAGCTCAAGTGTTGGAAATCAAGCGCAGAGTCTCTGAGGAGTTCAAGATTTATTCGGGAAATGATGATCAGATTTTACCGATTATCGCATCGGGAGGCCACGGAGTCATTTCCGTTGTGGCAAACATCATTCCCGATGATGTTCAGGAACTTTGCGAAGCCCTGGCAAGAGAAGACTTGACCTCGGCGGTGAAAAAGCAGACGGATATGCTGCCACTGATTCAACAGGTCTTTGGCGAAGTCAACCCGATACCGATTAAAGCGGCGGTGGCTTTACTGGGGATGGGTCTCAACGAACTCCGTCTTCCGCTGACCCCCCTTAGTGAAGGAGCTAGGAAAAATTTGATTCGAGAGATGAAAAACTATGGTCTGAATCTCAGGGAAACAACCAAAGACCAATCAAAGGATCCGAGGTGAAACCGATGAAACTTCTGATTTGGGGAATAAGCGGAACCATGGGTAAAAACATCGAAGCCCTGGCCCGAGAGGAAGAGCATTGGTCCGAGATACAAGGAGTGGATTCTAGTACCGATGTGGATGGCTTAACAAAAGACGCGGATGTGATTATTGATTTTTCCCATCCCTCAAGCCTGGAAAAACTTTTGAGCTTTGCACTGGAGAGCGGGACCCCTGTATTGATAGCCACTACCGGATTCAATGAAAAACAGCAAGGGGAGATTGACCAGGCTGCGAAAAAAATTCCCATACTTCAGGCTTCCAATACGTCTATTGGAATGAACCTGCTGTTTGCTCTGGTAAAACAGGCTGCGGGTGCTCTGGGAAAAAATGTGGATATTGAAATTGTAGAGGCTCATCACCGAAGAAAAAAGGATGCTCCTTCGGGCAGTGCCAAAAGCCTGGTTCAGTCCCTGGAAGAAGGACTGGGAGAGAAACGGAAAATTTCCTATGGCCGGGAAGGGGAGAGTCCTCGGGAAACAGGAGAAATCGGAGTACATGCCCTAAGAGGGGGGGATATCAAAGGGGTTCATCATGTGCATTTTATCGATGATATGGAACAGATCACTCTGTCCCATGAAGCCGTGGATCGAAGGGTTTTTGCCCGAGGTGCTTTAAAGGCAGGGAAGTTTTTAATAAACAAGGAACCGGGCATCTATACCATGAAAGATGTTCTCCGTCCATGAAAAACAGAGGACGTTCAGCATCTTACTTCGAAACTGAGAATAGGACAGTGGGAAATACAAGGTAAAAGACAATCAAAAAACGAAAAAAGGAGACCATAGAATGAAGCCCATGAATGCACAGGAAATCATTGATTATATTTACAAGAGCGAAAAAAAAACGCCGGTCAAGGTTTATGTTGCCGGAGATTTGACAAACATTAGGGTAGAGGAGTACAACATTGAACCATATTTTGAAGGAAACACGGGAATCTTGTTCGGAGACTGGAAGTCGGTACAGATTTTTTTAGAACAGGAAAAACCTCGGATCCATCGATACCGGGTGGAAAGTGATCGGTGTTTTTCCGGGGTGCCCCTACTCGACTATCCTTCCCAGAAAGCCCGAATTGAGCCGGGAGCTATTATTCGGGAGAAAGTGGATATCGGAGAAAATGCGGTGATCATGATGGGGGCCACGATCAATATCGGAGCGGTGATCGGTGCCCGTACCATGGTGGATATGAACGTGGTCATCGGCGGTCGGGGAACCATTGGATCCGACTGTCATATCGGTGCAGGTGCCGTAATAGCCGGAGTGATAGAGCCGCCGTCCGCAGAGCCCGTAGTGATTGAAGACGGTGTGGTCATAGGGGCCAATGCAGTGATCCTGGAAGGGATTCGTATAGGGAAAGGATCGGTGGTCGCGGCAGGAGCTGTGGTTACCAAGGATGTGGCGCCAGGTACCGTGGTGGCAGGGATGCCGGCAAAGGTCATTAAAACTTTGGATGATCAGACAAAGGAAAAGACCGAGATCGTAGCTGCCCTTCGATCCCTGTCCGAGGAGTAGTTTAGATGAAAATTTTGGTACAAAAATACGGGGGCACCTCTCTGGGAAGTTTGGAAAAAATCAAAGCCGTGGGAGAAAAAATTCATGAAAAAGCCGAAGAAGGCTATAAAATTATAGTGGTGCTTTCCGCCATGGGATCCGCCACCAACGATCTGATCACACTTGCCCGGGGGATTTCGAAAAAACCTTCTCCCAGGGAAATGGACATGTTGTTGGCCACAGGAGAACAAACATCCATTTCTCTTTTAACCATGGCCTTGATTGATCGCGGCTGTCGTGCCATATCCTATACCGGATATCAATTAGGAATTGAAACCACGGCTCTCCATCAAAATGCAAAGATCAAGAAGATTGATCGGGAAAAAATACTCTCCGCCTTTGAAGACCATCAGGTTATTGTGGTGGCGGGATTTCAGGGAATCAATGAACAACAGGACTATACAACTTTAGGAAGGGGAGGATCCGATACCTCCGCCGTGGCCCTGGCCTGTATTTTTCAAGCAAGATGCGAAATTTACACCGATGTGGAAGGGATTTTTACTGCAGATCCTAGAAAACTAGGAAAGGCAAGAAAAATAAGTTTTATCGGCTATCAGGAGATGATGGAAATGTCCAGTCTCGGTGCGGGGGTTATTCACCCAAGGGCCGTGGAGTTAGCAGGAAAGTATCAAATTCCTCTTTATGTAGCCTCCACATTTTCCCATCGTCCGGGGACGTTAATTGGCGACAAGGAGGAGAATATGGAAGAAGCAGTTATTACCGGTATCACTTCCAGCTTGGAGGATGTACAAATCACCATTCATCAATTGGACCCTACCGTGGATCATCTGTACAATCTTTTTTCCCGACTGGGAGAAGAGAACATCAATGTGGATATGATCTCTCAAATGGTACTGAAGGATGATTTAATGAACGTCAGCTTTACTATGCCCAAGGGGGACAGGGATAAGGGGAAAAAGTTGATAGAACAGTGGGATGGGGACAATCCCCATAGGAAAATGGATTTTAACGAAGACATTGCTAAAATATCCGTGGTGGGACTTGGTATGCGTTCCCATTCCGGTGTGGCCGCCAAGGTTTTTCAGACCATGGCGGAAAATCAGATTCCGATAAAAATGGTTACCACCTCAGAAATCAGCATCAGCTGGGTGGTGGATGCCAAATATGAAAAAGAGGCAATCCGTAGAATTGGAGAGGCCTTTAGACTGGAGGCGGATAATGGAGCAGTGGATCGATAGAGAGGAAAAAACCATATTGAACACCTACAACCGAATGCCTGTGGTTGTCAGTCATGGGGAAGGCAGTTACCTATTTGACGATTCCGGGAAAAGGTATCTGGATATGTTCTCCGGTCTGGCAGTTAATGCTTTAGGGCATTGTCATCCGGAGCTGGTAGAGGAAGGAAAAAAACAACTGGAAAAATATTTGCATATTTCCAATTTCTTTTATTGCAAAGAGGCCATTGCCTTAGGAGAAGCCTTGGTAACAAGGGGATTTCCCGGGAAGGTTTTTTTCACCAACACCGGTACGGAAGGAGTGGAGGCGGCAATAAAATATCTGTACAAAATCGGGATAAAAAAGGAAAGGCAGGGCATTGTTTCCCTGTCGGGAAGCTTTCATGGCAGAACCCTGGGGGCTTTGGGGCTTACCAAGATCCCCTCGGTCTCCCGGGACTTTCCGGTAGTGGATTATCCGATCTATGAAATCTCCCGGGAAAGTCTTAAGGATTTAGAGGCCTTGTTCGTGAAAAAACGGCCCGTAGGAATTATCCTCGAGCCGGTGAGCGGAAGCGGTGGTATAGAGATCACTGCCGCCGAGGAGATGGAGCGAATAGCAACACTATGCAAAAAGCACGATGTGGCTCTTTGCATCGATGAGATCCAAACCGGCATCGGTAGAACCGGCAAATTTTTTGCCTATCAACACTATGGTGTGATCCCGGATATTGTGGTTTTCGCCAAGGGAGTAGGGGGCGGAAGTCCCCTGGGAGGCATACTGGTTCATGAAAGGGTGGACGGCTACTTTCAGCCGGGAGATCACGGCACAACCTTTGGTCCCAGTCCCTTCAGTGCTGCTTTGGGAAGGAAGGTCCGAGAGATCATGAATGAAGATTTCCTGTTGGCGGTAGAGGAAAAAGGTCGGCGATTGCAACGGGGGATAGAAGATCTGCAACAAAAATTTCCTGAGAGTCTCGGAGAAGTTCGGAGAATGGGTCTGATGCTGGGGGTGGACATAAAAACGGATCCCTCCGGCCTAAAGGAGTTTTTATTAGAGGAACAGGTTTTGGTCAATATGACGGCGGTCAATGTTCTGAGACTTCTGCCCCCCCTGATCATTGGGGACATGGAAATTCAAGAGTTTTTAAGAGCCCTTGAAAAGGCTTTGGATAAAATAAAGTCCGAGGATCTTTGAAGATGCTGATTGGTTTTAAATGGAAGGATAAAGTGTGAAATAAGAAACACTGCACTAAAAAAAGGTTGCCTATGTCCTAAGGCAACCTTTTTTTAGTATGCAATTTTAGTACGGAATACAGTCGATATACGGAGATTAGTCGAACTTGTCATAGAAGACCCTGTCTTCCTGTAGTCCTTTTTCTATCAAAGCTTTCTCCGTGGAGTCTATCATCGGTGCACTTCCACAGAGGTAGGCTTCACATTCTCTTTCGGCTTTATCCTCCAAGTATTTTTCCACCAGATCCGTAACTCGGCCGGTTTCTCCGTCCCATTCACCCTCCTCTACTCGGGAAAGGACGGGAATGAACTCAAAGTCATACATGTCATCTTCCAGTTCCTTCATTTCCTCTAGCATAAACAAGTCTTTGGGCTTACGGGCACCAAAATAGTAGCGAACCTTACGTTCAATCCCATGTTTGTTCATATAATGAAGAATGCTTCGAATCGGAGCCATACCGGTACCGACTGCCACCATATACATATCGCTGTTCGACTCCTCATTTAAGTAAAAGTCTCCGAAGGGACCGTTAAAAGTTACTTCATCTCCCTCGGACAAGTGTTCATGGACGTAAGTGGTCACCAGACCTTCCTCCACGTAGCCGATAATCAGGTCAATCTGATCTTTTTGGTCGGGAGAGGAGGCGATGGAATAGGCGCGGAAAACCTCTTCCGCATTCCCGGGGTAAGGAGGCGCTAATAGCTGGACGTATTGTCCCGGTTTAAAGTCGATTTCCTGGCCGTCGGTGATTTTGATTTGAAGGTGCTTTATTTTATCGGTTAGATCTTTGGAAAACACCACTTTGCCTTGAAACTGTTTTACGTTAAACAGTTCTTCGGGGATTTCTATTTTCAGATCTTCTTTTACTTTTACCTGACAGGTGAGACGAATATCATTTTCCTGATCCTCCTCGGTAAGGTAAGAGAGTTCTGTGGCGAGAACCGGACCGCCTCCTTCGTTAACCTTTGCTTTGCAGTAACCGCAGCTACCCTTGCCCCCACAGGCGGAAGGAATAAAGATTTCATTACTGACCAGGGCGGATAAAATACTTTGCCCTCCCTCCACCACCAATTCCTTATCATCATTGATGGTGATTTTTTTCTCTCCATAGTCGGCAATAAAGGCATTGGCAAAGGTAATCAGGATAGCTAAAGTGGTAGTAATACCGGTTATAATCAGAACGGTTGTCAATATGGTTGTCATTGGATCACCTCCGTTATTGTATTGTAACCACACCGGATAGACCGATAAAGGCTAAGGCCATCAACCCCGTAATAATTAAGGTAACCCCGGCTCCTTGTAACCCTTTCGGGATCGGTGCGTTTTTAATTTTTTGTCGAATGGCTGCTAAAGCCACGATGGCCAAGGTCCATCCCAGGCCGGAGCCAATGCCGAAGGCAAGAGATTGCAATAGAGTGTATTCCCGGATAACCATGAATAGAGAAACCCCTAAAATAGCGCAGTTTACCGTGATCAGCGGAAGAAAGATCCCCAGGGAATAATACAATGTGGGTACGTACCGTTCAATGATCATTTCCACCAACTGCACAAAGGCGGCAATGGTAATGATGAATACAATAAAACGAAGGTATTCCAATCCGAAGGGTTCTAATAAATAGGTATAGACCAGGTAATTGATAATGGAAGTACCGGTTAATACAAAGGTTACCGCCTGTCCGAGACCCAAGGAAGTTTTGATCTCCTTGGACACCGCAATAAAAGAACACATCCCTAAAAAATTGGCTAAAATCATATTGTTGGTAAAAATTGAAGCGATCAAAATCGTCATCGGATTAATCTCCATTATTGAGCACCTCCCGTGTTTTCTTCCTTAGCAGGAACATAGGTATTTGCAATCCAAAGTATAATTCCAAGCATAAAGAAAGCTCCCGGAGGCATGATCATAAAGATCCAATTGGTCCACCAATCGCCTACCACAGCCATGCCGAAAAAAGTACCGAATCCGAGGAACTCCCGGACAAGGGCAATGGACATTAAAACCAGGGTATAGCCAAGGCCGGAGGCAATTCCATCAAGAAAGGAGGGCAGAGGCTTATTGTTCTGGGCATAGGCTTCACAGCGGCCCATGATAATACAGTTGGTAATGATCAAACCCACATAAGGTCCAAGAGCGTCACTCATAGCAGGGAAATAAGCCTTCAGTACGATATCTACAATAATTACATACGAGGAAATAATCAAGGTTTGTACCATCATTCGAACGTGTCCCGGCGTATAGTTTCTAAGGAGGGAGACGGTTAGACTTGAGAACGAGGTTACAAAGATCAAGCCAAGGCTCATGGCAAGGGAATTGATTAATAGATTGGTTACCGCTAAGGCGGAACAAATTCCCAGAATTTGACGGTACACGGGATTATCCTGAAAAACTCCATTTTTGAATATATTTCTTACGCCTTTAATCATTGTAGCTCCTCCTTTACTTCGTTGAAGAATTCATAAAGATGGTTGTTCATGATATTTCGCACGGCGTTAGAAGTACCGGTGGCTCCGGAAATGGCGTCAATTTCCCCTTCATAATCAATAAAATTATTGCCTTCCACATCGGAGATGTCGTAGTCTCGGAATTGTTCCTTAAACTCGTCTTCTTCGATTCTACCCCCAAGTCCCGGGGTTTCATTGTGGGATAAAAACTCCACGCCCAAGAGTCGGTCAAAATCCCGATGAATCCCGATGATACCCCGAAGCTCTCCCCATACAGCGCTGTCTGCCATAGGGTATACATAGCCGATCAGATCTCCGTTTACATGGGCCTCGAATAAATCATGGCCTGCTACCGTAATTTCATTAAAAACTTCTTCAAAAAGTTCATTCACCTCTTCGGCGGACAGTTCTTCATAATCAATATCCACTACGTTCAAAAAAGAACGCTGCTCCGCAGCCTCTTCATTGAGGGCGATCTGTTCTGCGGTGATTTCGTTGATGGTTGCCAAAATCCCGGTAAATACAACGGTAATGGCAATCATGAACAATATGGGTTTCGGACTCATTTTTTTCATGCAGGGTTCCCTCCTTTTTCAGACTTCGGAGTTTTTAATTCCTTAACGGTCACATCCAGGATCGGAGCGAAGGTGTTCATAATCAACAGGGCGAACATTCCTCCGGCGATGAAAATACCGAAAGTCCGAATGATCATCGCTACGAGACCTACGAGGATGCCATAGATCCACTTGGCCTCTGTGGTCTTCGGTGCACTGATGGGTTCGGTAACAAAGAATACAGAAAGAAATAACATGCTTCCCGAGGTTAAGCCGTATACAGGATCAGGAACTCCGTCGAAACCCACCAGGTAAAATACAGTGTTCAGAGTGATGAATCCCACCAAGGGAGCCGCCATCAATTTCCAATCAGCGGTCTTGGTTGCCAGTAAATACACCGCAGAAACCAGGATAAGGATCACGCTGGTCTCCCCTAAGGAACCGGAAACATTACCGACGAGAAGTTCCGATAAACCCGGTGCATCGGCAGTGCCCATCGCTGCCAGGGGGGTAGAACCCGATACCGTATCAATGGATTCCGTGATGTAGCGGGTAAACCCTCCGGGAAAGGACTGGGAGGGTAAGTTCCAGGTGTTGGTTAAATATTCGGGGAAAGAGACATAAACAAAAGTCCGGCCGGCGATGGCAGGATTAAAGACGTTGCGGCCGAAGCCCCCAAAGACTTCCTTGGCGAAAACGATCCCGAAGATAATCCCCACCATGGCAACCCAGTAAGGGGTGCCCACAGGGAGTGCTAACGTGAACAGGACCGAAGATACGATGACCGCTTCACTCACCGGTTTTCCGTCCTTTCGTTTGAATAAGTACTCTGTTAGTATTGCGGTTAATGTGACAACTGCGGTTAAGGTTAGG